>CAJQJX010000107.1 GCA_905478795.1 uncultured Flavobacteriales bacterium | reverse complement strand
CGAATGGCTCACAGACCCCTTACCATTGGTCCCAGCGATATGAATCACGTTGAGTCCGCGATCCGGATGACCGAGGGCCTCGCAAAGCGCATAAGTCTTGGCCAAATCAATCCGGTAACGCACGGGACCGGTCCGCTGAAACATGGGCAGCTGTTGATACAGCCAATCCAGCACCTCATCGTATTCCATGGCCAAGAAATTGTTGTTCCGGCCCCACCAATTCAGGGGCGTTGCGCATTACTGTAATTCAAAATTGAACTGGATCCAGCCAATGCGTGTCGGCTTGGTCGGATGGCTGCTGAATTTTGCGGTCAATGCCGCTTCTTTTGCGAGGGCGACCAGTCGGCTGCTCGAGGTCGTGCTGTTGGTTGCATCAAAGCGTGCGTCTGTTACCGTGCCCGATTTATCGACGTAAATCTTCATCCTGACCACCCCCTCCTCGTTGGGCTTCCGGTCCAAATTGGGTTCTCCCACCATGGTGCCCCCCTCCAAAAAGCTGTCCCCGAATTCGCCGGAGACCACTCCCGTCCCTTCGATCTGTCCATCCTGAGCCCCGCTGTTCCCAATGCCCTGCTGCTGGCCTTCGGATCCACCGCCGCCAGAATTGCTGAACATCTGATTCAGTGCATTGGAGAGGTCGTCCGAAATCACGGGGTCTGGATCTTCTACTTCAGTGACCGTTTCTACGGGCTCTTCCTGCGTCGGCACGTCCACCTCGCTCACGTCTTGCGTCTCGATGGTCTCTACTGGAGCCACCTCTTCTGCGGTAGACTCGCTGACTTCCTGCTCCACCACCTCTTCGACCTGCTCGGAAGGCACCTCAGTTTCTCGGTCGCCACCAGCTTCATCAACATTGCCAAAGTCCGCCATGCCCACTGCCACGAACTGCTCGCCTGGCGGTGGTGTCACCTCCTGGAAAGCCACAAAGAAGAAGCAGGCCGCCACAATGGCAACATACGTGACCATGGAGAGCACAGCAGCGCGACGGCGCTCCTTGCGTTCCAGGTCTTCCTGATGGCGGTTCCAATCAAATCCTGACATCGCCAACTTTAGCGGTTAGGTTGTGCGCCAAGCATAACCTTCCAATCATTGGCCTTGGCCAATCCGATCACTTCGACGGTCTGTCCAGTGGGTACGGCTCGGTCGACTTGCAAATACAGCACGGGATCGGCCTGGTCAGAAAACTTGACCATCAGAGCGGGCTCAATGTCGGCCCGCGCAATCGCTACCCCGTTCAAATAATAACTGCCATCGGGTTTAATGGAGACCGTCAACCGCGAACTCGCGCTGCTGGTGCCCTTGCTTTGGGGCAAGTCCACATTGACCCCGTTGGATACCAAAGTCGAGAGGATGATGAAAAAGATGAGCAGGAGGAACACGAGGTCCGTCATCGAGGACATGTTGCCCCCGGACTGCACTTGGTTGCGCTGGGAAAGGTTCATCAGCGTGCGGGTTCCTCGAGAATGTCAATGAATTCCAGCGAGCTGGCTTCCATCAGGTGGATGACCTTGCTCACGCGGCTCACCAAGTGGTTGTACGCCATGTAGGCAATGATGCCAACGATGAGTCCGACGATGGTGGTGATCATGGCCTGCTTGGTGCCCGAGGAGATGTCGTCTACTCGGACCATGCCCGCGCTCTCCATATCCAAGAAAACGTTCACCATGCCGATGACCGTCCCCAAGAAGCCAATCATTGGCGCAGCTCCCGCGATGGTGGCGAGGGTACTCAGATTGCGCTCCATGCTGTAGATCTCGAGCTTACCCACATTCTCGATGCTGGTCGAAATGTCCTTGAGCGGCTTCCCGATTCGGGCAATGCCCTTGTGCAACATGCGGGCAATAGGGGTGCCACTTTGCTCGCAGAGGTTGCGTGCAGAATCCAGGTTGCCGGCCGACAGGTAATCCTTGAGTTTGGCCATGAAATCCTTGTCCTCCTTGGCCGCTTTGCGGATGGCCATGGACCGTTCAAAGAAGATGAACAAGGCAATGAAACTCATCACAGCGAGTGGCAGCATGATGTACCATCCACCCGAAATGAGCAACTCCATGATGGAGACATCACGGGTGACGACCTCTCCGGTCGAGGCCATGGCATCTGCGGCGGATCCGGGGTCTTGGACAGTGGTACCACCAAGGGTCAGGTCCTGGATGCGCATCAGGACGAAGGAAGGAATGTGGGTTGCGATCATGACGTAGGCTTGAAGTCCAACGTCGAAGGTCGCAGTTTCCGTATGCCGCTGGCCGTATCCCTTCCGCGTGTTTCCACCTTTGCGGTGTTCACACTTGCGCCCTTAGGCGCCCAAGCCGAACATGAGCCAATAGACTCCGGCTCCAGCGAGGTATCCCGCAATGGCCAAAAGGCTCATGCGCTTGAGGTACCAAACAAAGTCGATTTTCTCGAGTCCCATGACCGCCACTCCAGCTGCACTGCCAATAATCAGAGCACTGCCGCCCGTTCCAGCGCAATAGGCGAGAAACTGCCAGAACAAGCCGTCTTGGGCAAAGTGACCCAGCCACCCGACCGCTCCAGGGTCTGCAATGGGGTACATGCCCATGCTGGCCGCAACGAGGGGGACGTTGTCGACGATGGCGGAGAGCAGTCCAATGGCAATGTTGATCAGATAGACATCCCCCAAAGCCATCCTGAGCCAATCGGCTGTCAAAATCAAATGGCCCGCCTCCTGAAGCGCAGCAACCGCCAGCAGGATGCCCAAGAAAAACATGACAGAGGCCGTGTCGATTTTGCGCAGCACGCCTACCACACTGAGGGTCTTACGCTCCTGTTCATTCTTGGACCTGTGCAAGACCTCGGTCGTCAGCCACAGCACACCCAAGGACATCATCATCCCCATGAACGGCGGCAAGTGTGTGACGGTTTTAAAAATCGGTACGAAGAGCAATCCACTCACACCCATCGCAAAAATCAAGTTGCGTTCTCCATTCGAAGTGGGGTCTGCGGCCTCATCGGGATCCAGCAATTTGGGGCGTTCCACCTCGCCCTTCATCCGAAAAGACATGATGGTCAAGGGCACCACCATACACACGATGCTGGGCAGAATGAGGTTCGCCACGATGACCGGCGTGGTCAACTGACCGCCAATCCACAGCATGGTGGTCGTGACGTCTCCAATGGGAGACCAAGCGCCACCGGCATTGGCACAAATAATGACCGCTCCGGCATACAACCACCGGGTGGGTTTGTCCGCAATCAGCTTGCGCAACAACGAGATCATGACAATGGAGGTCGTGAGGTTGTCCAGCGCGGCAGAGAAAAAGAAGGTGAGGATTCCAATGATCCACAACAAACGGCCCTTCTTGCGGGTGGTGATTTTGTCGGTAATGACGGCAAATCCGTTGTGGGCGTCTACGAGTTCCACAATCGTCATGGCTCCCAGCAAAAAGAACAGAATGCTGGCGATTTCCTCCATATGGTGGAGGAGCCGGTGCTCAAAGAAGACTTTAAGGGTGCCATGGCCTCCGTCGCCATGATCAAAAGCTTGGTATGCTTCCAACAAGTGAGCCGGTGCTTCGTGCCAACCCAGCACGAGCACGGCCCAGCAGAGGGTTCCCGTGATCAATGCACTGGCAGCCTTGTCGATGTGCAAGTTGTGTTCAAGCGCAATGAACAGGTATCCAACGACGAAAATGACGATAAGTAGGGTGGCCATATTGAAGGAATCTATGTTTTAGACCAGTTGTTCAAGGGCAATGGACATCGCCGTAGCAGACAGTCCTTTGGTCTCAGGATTGCGGGCATGACACCGTTCCATGGCCGCACGAATGCAGTCCGAAGTGTCCTCAAAGATGGCAGCATCGGTGAGGCTCACCTCTCCATCTCCCATCAGGTATGCAAAAACGCGCGCCATGCCACAATTGGCAATAAAGTCTGGAATGACGGCGCAATGGCGGTCCGCTTTGTCGGCGATAGGCCCATGGAAAATCTCTGCATCTGCAAAGGGCACATTGGCCCCTGCCGAAATCACTTCGAGCCCAGCTTTCAGCATGCGGTCCAGTTGACCTTCGTTGACCAATCGAGAAGCGGCACAGGGTAAAAAGACCTCCGCACCCACATCCCAAATGGCCGCTTCGATGGCATCAAAAGACAAGAGTTCATCGGAAGACAAGGCGTTGCCTTCTTTGGCTAGGAAGAGTGCGCGCACCTCATCCAAGCCCATGCCCTCGGGCCTGAGGATGCCGCCTGCGCGGTCAATCACACCTGTGATCACAGCCCCTTGTTTAGAGAGGTACAAAGCGGCCGCAGCCCCCACATTTCCCCAACCTTGGACCAGAACGCGTTTGCCCTTGACCTCGCCGCCATACAAGTTGTAGAAGTGACGGACCGATTCGGCCACGCCATAACCGGTGATCAAATCGGCCACCCGGAAACGTACCCCACCGCCATCGGGCAGAAAATCAGGATTCTCGACGACTTGGCTCACCCCTTGGCGGAGGTGCCCAATGCGGCGCACTTTCTGGGCTTCGTTGGGCTTGAAATGACCGTTAAACACCCCCTCTTGAGGGTGCCAAACACCACAGGCTTCCGTCATGGGAATGACCTCCTTTCCAGCATCGACGTTCAAGTCGCCGCCGGTGCCGTAATAATGCTTGAGCAATGGGGTAACGGCCTTGTACCATCGGCGCAAAACACCCTCCTTGCGGGGGTCAGTCGGATCAAAGTTGATGCCGCTTTTCGCGCCTCCAATTTGAGGGCCACTGACGGTGAATTTGATCTCCATGGTCTTGGCAAGGGAGATCACTTCTTCTTTGTCTAGGCCTTTGCGCATCCGTGTGCCCCCTCCAGCCGCGCCGCCGCGCAAGCTGTTGATCACGACCCAACCACGGGCCTCAGTCTCGGAATCAGACCATTCGAAAACGATTTCCGGAGGCCTTTGGCTATAACGATCGAGCAGTTCTTTCATGATACAATTCAAGAGGAGTCGGATTGCTCTCCTTGCGCAGCGAAGTTACCGAAGACCCTGCCTCCACAAACGTCAGTTTTGGCCCCCGTTACCGAGGCGAGCGAAGTCGGGAGCCCATGAACTGTTCGCCATGCCAGCCAAGCAAAGGCGGCCGCTTCTTTGCCATTGACCCATGCCGTTTCCGGCACATGAATGCTCCACCCTTGCGGCAGATAGTCGGCGATGCGCTGCACCAAATAGCCATTGTGTGCTCCCCCACCCGTGACCAGGATCCGTCCACCGCGCTCGTCCAGCTCCAGGGAGGACCCCAAGACTTCTGCAATCCATTCAACGGCAGTGCACAACGCATCTGGCGGATGGGTCACGCCTTCGAGGATGCGGTGTAATTCAACAAGGTCTTCGGCTGCCAGCGATTTGGGCGGTGTTTGCTCCAAATACGTCCATTGGTCCAACTGCGCCTTGGCCAAAACGTCCACTTGACCTTGTGACGCGACGCTTCCACCCGCATCGAAGTCCACACCCAGTCGGCGAGCCTGCCGGTTCAAGAGCAGGTTGCAGCCTACCACATCCCACGCCCTGACCTGAACAGGTTCCGGAGACAAAAGGGTCGCGTTGGCGATGCCTCCGAGGTTGATGCAGCACCCATACTCTTGAAAAACATGGGCGTCAAACAACGGCACAAGGGGAGCTCCTTGGCCACCTGCCTCAACATCAGCTGAACGGTAATCTGCCACCACCGGAATACCCAATTTCTGGGACAACATTTCGGCATCGCCGATGGCCGCAGTGCCTCTCCCTGCGGGCTCGTGGTACCATGTGTGTCCACTAAAGCCTATGAGTTCAGGTACGCCGTATTCCGCCGACCAATGCTGGATACAGTCCTCCAAGGCGTGAAACACCCAGACCGACCATTCGCCCTCCATTTGCGCAACTTCCGCTTCGGGCGCATTGCCCAACCTGCGCAAGGCATCTACCCAGTGTGCAGGATAGTCCACCTGTCTGATTTCCAACAGCTCTATACGACCTCCTCCCTGACCGATGCGGCACAAGGCCAAATCCAAACCGTCGCAAGATGTTCCCGACATCGTTCCCAGCACCACATTCGATTCACCCATGAGCGCTTCTAAAGGAGGGGGATGGGCTATCTTTACGGATAGAATAAACGAGCCTCCCTGCAATGATCCTGGAACTCTCTGAAGAACAAAAAGCGGTACGTGATGCCGCCCGTGATTTCGCCCAAAACGTCCTGAAACCGGGCGTTATTGAACGCGA
>CAJQJX010000106.1 GCA_905478795.1 uncultured Flavobacteriales bacterium | reverse complement strand
TCGCCATGCCACACATAGGCCGGCGCCTGCCAAGAACCGTTGTCCTGAAGTCCGCCGTAGACATTGTACGGCATGTCGTTGTCGACATTGATGTGGTAGAACTGACCCACAGGCAGGTTGCGCACAAAGCTCCAAGTCTCTCCACCATCCCGGCTAATGTTGATGCCGCCATCATTGCCATTGAGGATAAAATCGGGGTCTTCGGGGTCTTGGTACCAAGCGTGGTGGTCCGGGTGGGCACCGCTGTAAGGCAGAATGACGTCGAAAGTCCGGCCGCCATCGGTGCTTTCGCTGACCATGCTGTAGAGGTTGAAGAGCCGGTCGGGGTCTTGCGGGTCGGCATGGATTTCCGCATAGTAGAAAGGACGGTTTCCAATGTTCTTGGTGGAAACGAGGTCGAAATACTCCCCGCCATCCGTGCTCTTGTACAATCCGGTCTTCTTGGATTCCACCAAGGCGTATACGACGTTGGGGTCCGCAGGGCTCATCGTCAATCCCATGCGGCCGAGCTGTCCCTTGGGTAGGCCTTCGTCTTCGCCCAAGCGGGTCCAATCGTCACCGCCATTGTGGGTGACATACAGACCACTGCCTTCGCCTCCGGAGGTGAAGAACCAGGGCTCTCGATGGAAGGACCACATGGCCGCAAACAACTTGTCGGGATTGGACGGGTCCATGATCATCTCCGCGCATCCAGTCGTGTCATCGATGGACAACACATGGTCCCATGTCTCACCTCCATCGCGGGTGCGGAACACACCGCGCTCAGGATTGGGGCCCCATGCAGAACCCATCGCCGCCACATACACCGTCTTGGGATCCGTTGGGTGGATGCGGATGCGGTGAATGGTGCGGGTATCCTTCAAACCCATCATGCTCCAAGTCGTACCCCCGTCGATGGACCGGTAAATGCCACGGCCTGAAGTGTGGCTGTTGCGGGGGTTTCCCTCGCCCGTTCCCGCCCAAATCACATCCGGATTGGACGGAGCCACCGCCACCGAGCCAATGCTCAAGATGTCTTCGTCGTCAAAGAGCGGTTCCCAGTCCACGCCGCTTGAAGTGCTGCGCCACAGGCCACCGCTGGCCGTTCCAGCATAGATGATGTCGCGATCGGTAGGGTCTACGGTCAGGGCCGTGACACGACCGCTCATGGTGCCAGGACCAATGTGCCGAACAGGGTGATCCTCGAAAATGTCCTGGGCAATGGTTCCGAAGGGCAAAGTCCACAGGCAGACAGCCAAAAAGGCGGCAAAACGGGTGAATCGGTTCATGCCGTCAAGATACCTTTCGTTACGCTGCCATGACACGCTGCGGTCCATCAACCGCAGAGGATGCGCCCTCATCCATGACTCAGTTCAGGATGCCAATCCTCTGCTCATGACGAATCTGCAAAGTCCGACGTACCCCTAAGGCACTTCCTTCGACCCAACCTTCGACCCTAATCGGTGCCCCCTGCACCATGAATTCAAGCCAATGGCGGGACAGCACATCTCCAAACCGCTTGGAATCCAACACGGCATCCAACCTGATGGTGGCCTCGGCCTTCCGGCTGAGTTCCTCGCCCTCCGCAAACACCAAACGCCCCACCGAATCACCCGCCAGCCACAAACCAAGGTGACTCGCATCAATGCCCACCTTGTAGCCATTGGGATTGTACAAGCTGAGGTCAACACCCACTGCCGCCTCAGCCGTGCCGAGCTGCCTCAAGTCCCCAATGCCCACCTTTCTCACCTCAAAATCCTTCGGCTCAAGGCACCCAGACAAGATCACGACCACGAGAGCCGCAGAAAAAGCCATGAAGGTGGTGCGCATCAGCTCAGCCCTTGTGGAATTCCGCAAACCGCGCGTGGAAATGGGGAATGGTCTCAATGCCTTTGAAGTAGTTGAAGACCCCGTAGTGCTCATCGGGAGAATGGATGGCATCGCTGTCCAATCCGAAGCCCATCAACACCGTCTTGAGGCCAAGGATTTTTTCGAAGCTCGTGACGATGGGGATGCTGCCGCCGCCTCGGAAAGGCACAGGCTTGCGGCCAAACGTGGACTCCATGGCTGCGGCGGCTGCGCGGTATCCAGGATGGTCAATGGGCGTGACCGCTGGATGAGCACCATGCATAATGCTGACCTCCACTTTGCAGCTCTCAGGACAAATCGACTCGAAGTGGTTCTTGAAGAGCTGGGTGATCTCGTCGGGATCTTGGTCGGGAACCAAGCGCATGGAAATCTTGGCGCTGGCCTCCGATGCAATGACAGTTTTGGCACCCTCACCGGTGTATCCCCCCCAAATCCCATTGACGTCGAGCGTTGGTCGGATGGACATCCTTTCGGGAGCGCTGTAGTCCTTCTCTCCTTCTGTGCCTCCAATGCCGATGCTGGCTTTGTATTCTTCTTCAGAAAAGGGCGCCTCGGCCATGGCCGTGCGCTCGTCCGCAGAAAGCTCAATCACCTTGTCGTAAAAACCGGGAACTGTAATGCGTTGCTGCTCATCCTTGAGCGAAGCCACCAATTCGCACAGGATGTTGATGGGGTTCGGGGCAGCACCGCCATACAGGCCACTGTGCAGATCGCGGTTGGGACCGGTTACCTTGACTTCTACGTAGCTCAGACCGCGCAGTCCAGTCGTGATGCTGGGGATGTCATTGGCGATGATGCCTGTATCGCTCACGAGCACCACGTCAGCAGCCAACCGCTCCTTGTTCTGCTCCAGGAAATCGTCCAAGTGATCCGAACCGACTTCCTCTTCTCCTTCAATCACAAATTTGAGGTTAACCGGCTGGTTCCCGGCTTGTACCATGGACTCCAATGCCTTGACGTGCATGAACATCTGTCCCTTGTCATCGCAAGCTCCACGGGCGAAGATGGCCCCTTCTGGGTGCAGTTCCGTCTTGCGGATCACGGGCTCAAAAGCAGGAGAAGTCCACAGGTCAAGCGGATCCGGCGGCTGCACATCGTAGTGGCCATAGACCAACACGGTCGGCAGAGCAGGGTCGACAATCCGCTCACCGTATACCACAGGATAACCGGGTGTGGTCATGACCTCCACATTGTCCGCCCCTGCCTTGCGGAGGTGATCGGCTACAGACTCTGCGCAGCGGATGACATCATCCTTGTATGCGGGGTCAGCACTGATGGAAGGAATGCGGAGCAAATCAAAGAGCTCGTCAAGGAAACGGTCCTTGTTACCGTTGAGGAAATCCAATGCGGTCATGCCTGCAAGTTCGCCACTGTTCGGGTTACGGTCAATGAAACCGCAAAAAGAAGCAGAGGTGACACCTCATGAGGTACCGCACCTGTTTATCGAAGCATCAAGTGCAGCGTGCCCATTGAAAGCCCCAACTCAGACCCTGAAGGGCCAAGAGACTGACGCCCATATACAGAGCCACTCGACTTTCATCAGTTTATGACCCACATCCAAAAAGGAGAAGGTCCGAGGTATCTTGCGCCGCGCGCGTTTGGCTAATGACCTCTCCGAACTCCACTCCGAATCCTGCTGTTGCATCAGCAGAACCTGTCGCAGGCCCAACGCTTGCGTTCAACGATACACGCACGGCCTTTGCCCACCGATCCACGCGGGATTTGCGAAGGGCACTGTGGATGTTCAGTCTCATCGGCGCTCCCTCCCTCGTAACCGCCGGCGCCCGAGCCATTCGCCTCGCCATGGCCATGCGCCTGCCATTGGATGGGGCACTCCGACCCGTCTTTGATTATTTCTGTGGAGGTGAAGACATCACAGAGAGCCTCCACACAGCGGGCCAATTGTCCAGATATGGGGTCAAGACCATTCTCGACTACAGCGCAGAAGGACAAACAGGAGACGGTGCCTTGGACGCCGCTCATGCCCAAATTATGTCGGCCATCAACTCGGCCAAAGGCGACAGCCGTTTTGCCTTCGCAGTCTTCAAAGTCAGCGCCCTTTCAGACAATGATCTGTTGGAGAAAGTCAGCCACAACGCCTCACTGACATCCGAAGAACAGCACAACTGGCAACGGGTAGAAGGCCGCGTAGCATCCCTGTGCCAGACCGCTGCTGATCATGGGGTCCCCATCATGATCGACGCCGAGGAGACTTGGCTACAAGGTGCCATTGATGCGCTGGCGGAGTCCATGATGCGGCGCCACAACCGTGAAACCTGCCGCGTCTACACCACGGCGCAACTCTACCGTCATGACCGCCTGGCCTACATGCAGCAGCTCGCCGAAACTGCTCAGAAAGAAGGTTGGATTGTGGGGGTCAAACTCGTGCGCGGCGCCTATATGGAAAAGGAGCGAGAGCGGGCCATTGCCGAGAATCGTCCCTCCCCCATTCAGCCCAACAAAGCCGCCACTGACCGCGATTTTAATGCCGCATTGGACTTTGCCCTCCAACGTTTAGATCACGTCAACATCGTCTGTGGCACCCACAACGAAGCGAGTACGCTGAAGCTCGCAGAGGACATGTTGGCCAAGGGGCTCCAGCCTGGCGATGGCAGGGTCGCCTTTGCACAATTGCTGGGGATGAGCGACAACCTGAGCTTCAACTTGGCCGCATCTGGATTTCAGGCCGCGAAGTACGTGCCGTATGGCCCGCTCCGAGAAGCGATTCCCTACCTCATCCGTAGGGCTGAAGAAAACACTTCTGTAGGGGGTCAAACCTCGCGGGAACTCGAGCTTATTCGCCAAGAATTGCGCCGCAGGAAAAAGGGCTGATGCCCGGGTCTTCTTCTGCTGACTTAAGGACAGTCGCAGGCGTCCGACACATCAGGCAGCTCCAAAGACCGCACCAACGTTGTCGTATCCGTCACCACAAATTCTGCAGCGCGGTTGTCTTGCTCAATGCGATAAAATTTGCCCGTGCCTTGCTCATTGCGGACATCACTTGCACCGTATTGAATGTCTCCTTCTTCGAGCAGTACCCTTAGGTCGGCCATGGTCACGGCGCCGCATTGCATGAAACAACGCGTGCGTTCATCGCCCATCAATCCCGGCTCTCCGAGGAACTGTCGGACCTGTGGATTGGGCAGCCACTGCGAGCAGGAACGGCTACCAAAAAAGAAGAAAGCCAGCATAGTACCGATGGCAATGCCAATCATGTATCGCCACAAGCGTTGGATAAACGTCATGGTGCAAAGATGGGCGCTGCGCCATCGTAACTTTCACCCATGCTGAAGACCGAAGGGCTTCGATACCAATATCAAGGAGGGGACGCCGCATTGGCCTTCCCCGACCTGCGCTTAGACAAAGGCGAAGAACTGCTCTTGCTGGGAGCCTCGGGCACCGGAAAAACCACGCTGTTGCACCTGGTGGCCGGCATGAGAACCCCAACAGCCGGAACTGTTGAACTGGCCGGTTCCGCCTTTAGCACATTGCCTACCGCGGAGCGCGATCGAACCCGCGGCAAGCACATGGGCATGGTGTTTCAAACCGCCCATTTTGTGAGGAGTCTGACGGTTGGAGAGAACCTCGCCTTGGCGCGCTCCTTAGCGGGTTGTTCCCCTGATGAAGCGGCCATCAAAACTGTACTCGGTGATTTGGGCCTTGCACACAAATGGGATGCCCGGGTCGACGCCCTTTCTGTTGGAGAACAACAGCGCGTTTCTATTGCAAGGGCGGTCGTCCATGGCCCTGGGTTGATCCTGGCCGATGAACCCACCAGTGCCCTGGACGACGCCAATACAGACGCCGTGCTGACCCTCCTTCGCGGACAGGCCGACCGCACCGGAGCGGCATTGCTCATTGTCACCCACGACCAACGCCTCAAGGACCGCATGTCCCAGCACGTCGCATTGAATCCTACCTCATGAAGGCCGCCCGACTCGCTAGACGCAACGTACTGCACCGGCCCCTTGAGACCGGGCTCAGCGTGCTGCTCCTCGCCTTTGGCGTCGGCATCATCAGCTTGATGTTGCTCATGCAACGGAGTTTGACCGAAGACCTCGACCGCAACATCAAAGACATCGACCTGGTCCTTGGAGCCAAAGGAAGTCCGCTTCAGCTCATTCTGGCCAACGTCTACCATGTTGACGTCCCTACCGGTAACATCCCCCTTGCGGATGCCCGCAAAATCATGCGCCATCCTTACATCGAGGAGGCGATTCCTTTGGCCTACGGCGACAACTACGAGCTTTTCCGCATTGTGGGGACCGAAGCCTCCTATCCCGCTCATTACGACGCGGAGGTGGCCACGGGAAAAATGTTCGAGACCGCTTTTGAGGTCGTTTTGGGCCAAGAGGTCGCCGAAGCCACAGGGCTCGGGCTCGGGGATACGTTCTACAGCGCACACGGCCTGACCGACGGGACCGACGTCCACCGCGACAAAGCCTACACCGTTGTGGGGACGTTTGCACGAACCGGCGCCGTGATCGACCAACTCATCCTCACGCCCATCGCCTCGGTGTGGGGCGTGCACGAGGACGTGGAGGATGCAGACGAAGAAATCACCGCAGTCCTCCTCAAAAAGAAGAATCCACTGGCGATTCTCACCTTGCCCAACTTGCTGCGGGACACCCCCATGCAAGTGGCCTTGCCCGCCATCGAAATGAACCGACTGACCCAGCAGTTCGGCATTGGGTTACAGACATTGAGGGCTGTAGCATTGCTGATCATGGGGCTCTCCTTTATCAGTGTTTTCATCGCACTCTATGCCTCCCTCAGAGACAGGCGGTATGAACTAGCCTTGCTGCGCACCATGGGCGCACCGCCCCAAAGGTTGTTTGCCCTGGTTCTTTTTGAGGGCCTCTGGATGACCGCCGCTGGCATTTTCTCCGGGCTTCTGCTGAGCCGCTTAGGTGTGATGGCGCTCGGACAGGTGCTTGCCGATCGTTTCCATTATGATGTCACGCAATTGGCCCCTGTACAGGGTGAATTTGTCCTCGTTGCCGCCGCCCTACTCGTTGGGGCTTTTGCCGCAGGAATTCCTGCCCGTTCAGCATTGCGCATCGACATTTCAAATATTTTGGTTCAAGGACGTTAACAGCTCCGGGCCCTCCTGCTTATTTTTATCTCATGGCTCTGACTCTCCAAAACTTCGCTTATGCCATCCTTGGGATTGTCGCACTCGCCGCCATGGACTTGAGTTCCTATTGCCATCCGGCACCTGAAGCCCCTGACATGCCTTTGATTGCCAAGGCCCGGGCTGCAGAGACGGTCCTGTCATCTCCCAAGAACACAGCCCCGACGATCGCCATCGGTGTTCCCGCAAACCATCGGGAATTGACATGGGCGGAAATGGCCGATGTAGACTTTAAAGATGTCTACCTCGAAGAATTGGACAGCTATTACTGGAAACCCGTCTTTGGTCCGCAAGTCATCGCCGCAGAAAATGAAGATGTCTACATCACCGGTTACGTGATTCCCGTTGACCTTGACGAAGACTTTTACGTCCTCTCTCGATATCCATTCGCGAATTGCTTCTTCTGCGGAGGAGCGGGCCCTGAAAGCGTGATCGACTTGCGCTTTGCAGACAGCGACCACAGAACGTATCAAACCGACGAGCGCTTGGCCTTTCATGGCAACCTCCGTCTGAATGCCGATGATGTCTACCAGATGAACTACATCTTGGAAGGCGCAGAAGAGCACCCCCTCTGACCCGTCTTTACGGCATAAAAAAGCCCGATTGAACGAATCCAATCGGGCATCAAAGTCTTTGTAGTGTGGCCTTATGCCATGATTTGAGCAGGGAACGTAGCCAAAATGATATCCTGGTAACGTTGTCCAAATTGCTCTTGGCACCATTGTCGCAAGCGCTGGACATCTGAAAGCTCCAACCTCTTGATGCTTTTGGCCAATTCCTTGGCGAACAGATGACGATCAAAGCTGACCTTCGAAAGGACACGCTGGCAGTATTCCAACATTTTCATAGGCGGTGAATCACGTTCTGAGAACAGTAAGGTGAGGTCAATATATCCTGATTGCAGGCTCCTTCCAAACGGTTGCCGCCAACGATTTCGTATTCGGGTTTATTCCTACAGCCCTGTCCGGGTTATTTTTGTGCGTGTCCAAGCTTCATCTCCACAATAAATGGGACAAGGAAACCCTGCTCAACAAGCTTGAACAGGATGGCCGTCCACGGACCACATTGAGTTTTTACCGCTATGCCAAAGTCGCCAACCCCGACTTCTTGCGGAATCACCTCTTCTCGGCATGGAGTGCCGTCGGCGTTCTGGGTCGCATCTATGTCAGCTATGAAGGCATCAATGCTCAGCTCAGTCTGCCCAGCGAGGAACTCGAGGCGTTTCGAAGCACGTTGGAAGACATCGATTGGCTGCGCAATACCCGATTGAACATCGCCATTGAAGGCAACGACAAGAGCTTTTTGAAGCTGATCATTAAGGTGCGAGACAAAATCGTCGCCGATGGCCTCAATGATGGAGGTTTCGATGTGACAGACTGCGGGCAGCACGTATCTGCAGAAGAGTTCAACGCCCTCGCCAGCCAGCCCGATACCGTCATTGTGGACATGCGCAACCACTACGAAAGCGAAGTCGGCCATTTCAAAGGCGCCGTATTGCCCGCTTCCGAAACCTTTCGCGACGAAATCAAGGAAGTCGAGTCTCTGCTTGAAGAGAAGCGCGACGAGAACATCGTCTTGTATTGCACTGGCGGCATCCGTTGCGAAAAAGCCAGCGCCTACCTCAAGCACAAAGGGTTTTCTAACGTGCACCAATTGGAAGGGGGGATCATCGAATATGTCCGCCAAGTCCGAACGCAAGGGCTAGACAACCAATTCCAAGGGGTCAACTTTGTCTTTGACGAACGTATGGCGGAGCGTGTCTCCGACGACGTAGTGGCCGAGTGTCATCAGTGTGGGACTGCTTGCGATCACATGACCAACTGTGCCAATGCCGCTTGCAACGTTCTCATGGTGCAATGTCCCACGTGCGCAGAAGCGATGGACAGCACCTGTGGCAGCACCTGCAAAGCGTTCGTCGCTCTGCCCCCCGAAGAACAAAAAGCCAAGCGCCAGGGCACCCGACCCGAGCGCCGAACTTTGCGCCAGCCCAAGAAGGCCCGCGTCGCCAAGCGGCTTTAATCGCTTTTACCCGCATTGCGTTGCGCATCCAAAAATGCGATGTTGCGCTTGAGCCCCTCATATCCAGTGCGTTGAACAGGGCTCTTCTTGAACAGCGTGTCAAACGTCTCTTCCTGAAGGTCCACCCAATCTTTGCGGGTCATCCGCAGCAACTCGGGCTTGGGAGCAAAGGCAGGCTCCTCATTGGGCTTGGCATGGCGGTTCCATGGACAGACTTCCTGGCAGATGTCACAACCGAACATCCAGTTTTCAAATTTGCCCGCCATGGCTTCGGGCAATCCATCCCGCAGCTCAATGGTGAAGTAGCTGATGCACTTGCTGCCATCCAATACTTGTGGCCGAATAATGGCCCCCGTTGGACAGGCATCCATGCAACGCGTACACGACCCGCAGTGGTCGGTTACCGGACCATCCGCCGGGAGCTCCATATCCACCAATATTTCGCCCAAGAAGAAGTGACTGCCCCCCTGCTTGTTGAGCATAAGACCATGCTTGCCAATCCATCCAAGCCCTGATCGCGCAGCCCAAGCCCGCTCCAGAATAGGCGCAGAGTCCACAAACACCCGGCCCTCAATCGCTCCCCAATCCCGGCGCATCCATTTGAGGATCTCTTTCAATTTCCACTTGACCACAAAATGGTAGTCTTCACCAAAGGCGTATGACGAAATCTTGGGCGCCTCTGGGTCTTCCTGTTGGGCTTCCGAGTAGTGGTTAAACAGAAAACTAATGACCGTCTTGGTCCCGGGCACCAACAAGGTGGGATCGAGGCGCTTGTCGAAATTCCGCTCGAGGTAACCCATCTGTCCATGCCGGCCCTCAGCCAACCATTTCTCCAAACGCTGTTCCTCTGATTCTAAGCGTTCCGCGTGCGAAAAACCCACTGCAGTGAAGCCCAATTCAGCCGCCCACATTCGGATGCGGTCCGCACGCTCTTCTCCGATGTGTCGGGTCCGTCCCATGGCTGTTAGCCGGCGTCAAAAAGTCCGCCCCCAGCATTGGGCACCCTACCCAGGTGCTTGTATGCCGCTTCTGTGGCTTGTCGACCTCTTGGTGTACGGATCAAGAAACCCTGCTGAATCAAGAACGGCTCATACACCTCCTCCAGGGTACCTCCATTCTCACCCACCGCGGTCGCAATCGTGGTGATGCCCACGGGCCCCCCTTTGAACTTGTCAATGAGGGTGCCCAAAATGCGGTTGTCCATCTCATCCAGTCCCTTGCGGTCCACATTTAAGGCGTCCAACGCAAACCGGGTGATGCCCGGCTCAATGGTGCCGTCTCCTTTGATCTCGGCAAAGTCCCGCACCCGACGCAAGAGCGCATTGGCAATCCGAGGCGTGCCTCTGCTGCGTCCCGCGATCTCGAAAGCCGCCTCGTGGTCTATGGGCATGCCCAACAGTCCAGCACTGCGCTGCACAATGCCTGTCAGGGTCTCCGCATCATAGTAATGCAGGCGCAAATTGATGCCGAATCGCGCGCGCAATGGTGCGGTGAGCAATCCACTCCTTGTGGTGGCCCCTATGAGCGTAAACGGGTTCAAATCAATCTGGACCGTGCGCGCATTGGGCCCTGTATCGATGACCAGGTCAATGCGATAGTCCTCCATGGCACTGTACAGGTATTCCTCTACAATCGGGCTCAACCGATGGATCTCATCAATGAACAGCACGTCTTTAGGCTCGAGTCCGGTCAACAGCCCCGCCAAATCGCCAGGTTTGTCTAACACTGGACCGCTCGTCGTCTTGATCGACACGTTCAACTCTGCAGCAACGATGTTCGCCAAGGTGGTCTTACCCAGACCTGGCGGGCCGTGAAAGAGCACGTGATCCATAGACTCACCGCGGCGCGATGCAGCCTTTACAAAAATCTCGAGGTTGTCGAGCGCCTCGCGCTGTCCAGCGAACTCATCAAAGCCCGACGGCCTGAGCACACGCTCTACTTCACCGTCACTGTGGCCCTCGGCCGCACCCCGTAAATCGAAGTCCTCCATGACGGCAAGTTCGGGAGGCCCGGCGACTTCCCACCGACCACATGGCATTCCCTTGTACACAAAACGGGCCTTCCCCAGTGGGAAAGGCCCGTTTCATAAAAGTAGGGTGCCTGAATCAGTGCTCTTCCTCACCATCCCCGAGCGGAACAGTTTGGGGCACAAAGTCCTCCTCAAAAGCAGGATTGCTGTAATCGTAAGCCCAACGGTGCACTTCAGGCAGCGCTCCTGGCCAATTGCCGTGCACGTGTTCCACAGGGGTTGTCCATTCCAAGGTGTTGGCTGCCCATGGGTTCTCCGTTGCCTTCTGTCCGCGGAAGATGCTGTAGAAGAAGTTGAACAAGAACAACAACTGTGCGATGGCACCCACAATGGCGAACATCGAAATCACAGGGTTCAAATCAGCCGTTGTATTCAGAAATTCAAAAGCACTGTATTCATAATACCGACGTGGTGCACCTGCCATTCCAACAAAGTGCATGGGGAAGAACACGCCGTAACCACAGACAATGGTGAACCAGAAGTGCACAAAGCCAAGCTTCGTATTCAGCATCCGACCAAACATCTTCGGGAACCAGTGATACACCCCGGCCAACATGCCAAAGATGGCTGACATCCCCATCACAATGTGGAAGTGTGCCACAACGAAATACGTGTCGTGCACAGAAACATCCAATGCTGAGTCCGCCAAGATGATGCCTGTAACACCTCCTGTCACGAAGGTGCTCACCAAACCAATGGAAAACAGCATCGCTGGCGTGAACCGCAAGTTGCCCTGCCACAACGTCGTGATGTAGTTAAAAGCCTTCACCGCCGAAGGAATGGCGATCAAGAGTGTCGTAAACACAAAGACAGAACCAATGAAGGGGTTCATGCCGGTCACAAACATGTGGTGCCCCCAAACAATGAAGCTCAGGAAGCCAATGGCCAAAATCGATCCGATCATGGCACGGTATCCAAAGATGGGCTTCCGTGCATTGGTGGCGATGACTTCAGAGCTGATCCCCAAAGCAGGCAGCAATACGATGTACACCTCAGGGTGGCCCAAGAACCAGAACAAGTGCTGGTACAAAATGGGAGAACCACCCGTGACATCCAACGCCTCTCCACCAATGAAAATATCACTGAGATAGAACGCCGTTCCCATGGAACGGTCCATGAGCAACAACACCACTGCAGATACCAAAACCGGGAAGCTCAATACGCCGAGGATCGCCGTGATGAGGAAGGCCCAAATGGTCAAAGGCAACCGCAGCATCTTCATGCCCTTGGTGCGCAAGTTGATCACCGTCACGATGTAGTTGAGACCGCCCAAAAGCGAACTCGCCACAAACAAGACCATCGAAATCAACCACAACGTCATGCCCGTTCCCGAACCTGGCATCGCCTGCGGCAATGCGCTCAGCGGCGGGTACACGGTCCATCCACCAGAGGCAGCTCCACCCTCTACAAACAGGGAGAAAATCATGATGAGGCTAGACACAAGGAAGAACCAATAGCTCAACATATTCAGAAAGCCTGACGCCATATCCCTTGCACCGATTTGCAGAGGAATCAACAAATTCGAGAACGTACCGCTCAAGCCTCCCGTAAGAACAAAGAAGACCATGATGGTGCCGTGAATCGTCACAAGGGCGAGGTAGGCATTGCGATCAAGAACGCCACCTGGCGCCCACTTCCCGAGGAAAGTCTCCAGCACACTGAAAGGCTGGCCTGGCCATCCCAACTGCAAGCGGAAGAATACCGACAGGGCCACTGCGACAATCCCCATGAATACCGCAGTTACAAGGAACTGCTTGGAGATCATTTTGTGATCCTGGCTGAAAACGTACTTGGAGACGAAACTCTCCTTGTGGTGTGCGTGTGCTCCCATATTTTCTAATTCGACGGGTTCAGTGGATCATCGCCATTTCTCCGCCCTCTGTTGGAACATCGGCGGATGGCATGGGTTCGTTTTCTGGCTCGGCAGGGGCATCCTCGTCCACGAGGAAGGCATCCTGCTGCTCAAGCCACGCATCATATTCCTCGCGGCTTTCGATGACGATTTCCATTTTCATGTTGAAGTGCGCTGCACCGCAGACCTTATTGCACAACAAGATGTACTTGAATTCAGGGTCGTCCAAAATCGTCCGCATGCTATCGGTGGTGATCGTTGGCGTCATTTTGAATCGCGTTGGAACACCAGGCACTGTATTCATCTGAGCACGGAAGTGCGGCATGAATGCAGAGTGAATCACATCGCGGCTTCGGAACACAAATTCCACTTCCTCTCCGACAGGCAGATGAAACTCGCCCTTGACCACCTGGTCGTCACGACCCGTATCAAAGCTGTTCAGTCCGTTCTCAAACGTGAAGCTGCCCAACTCTGCAATACGCTGACGGTGGCGCATTAAACGCTTCAGCTTGTCTTGCTTGGCTTCCACCTGGGCATCCGTCAAGATGAGAAGCTCGTCGGCCTGGTGGTCCAAGATGTGGTCGATCTCTGCAATGCGCCCTTGAGCAGCCGCCTCCAACCCGTCTGCCCCATGACCGTGGTCGGCATGGTCATCGTGTCCGTGGTCGCCGTGGTCATCACCATGGTCGTGGTCGGCATGGTCATCGTGTCCGTGGTCGCCGTGGTCATCACCATGGCCGTGGTCGGCATGGTCATCGTGTCCGTGGTCGCCGTGTCCATGGTCATCCGAAGCCAAACTGGCTGTCAAACGAGCGCGTTCTGCCAAAAGCAACCCCTTCTCCATAGAAAGGTCCTTTTCCAATACAGCAATCTGCTTCTCGATATCGGCCATGGCATCCTCTACACCCTCGCTGGTAATGATCCCCATGGGGTTCATCGGTGTGATGAGGTTGTAGTTGGACTGTCCAAACTCTCCATCCTTTCCAGGATAGCGCGCTGTCCAATCAAATTGCTTGGAGTACAGCTCAACCCGCAAGGCGTCTGCCGAAGCATCACCGGTCATGACATTCCAAGTTTGAAGACCATAGATGATGATGACCGCCAAAACAATGGAGGGAATCACTGTCCAGATCAACTCCAAACGGTTATCGTGCGGGAAGAAGGTGGCCTTGCGGTCCTTGTCGTAAGCATACTTCCAAGCAAACACGAAAAGGAGGGTGTTCACCAAAAAGAACACCGCCGTGATGATCCAAATATTGAAGCTCATCAACCAATCCAACTGAACACCGTGTTCAGAAGCAGGTGGTGGAGCATAATCCCCGTATACGACATACAGGTAAACAACAGAAGCAAAGAATCCGAACATGAACACCAACCAGAGGTTCGCATTCAAACGGGTGTCAGCATGAGAAATGTCCTCTTCGCGACGCCCTGAGAGGCGGGAAGAGAGTTCGTAAACCTTCGCAAGCTGCCCTAGAGCAACAATGCCAACGATGACGACAAGGAGGATGAGCAATTGCATGGTGCCTCAGTGATGGGTCAGTAGTGAAGGGCTTTTGATTCCTCGAGGTAAGGGTGGTTCACCGGAATGAGTGGAGCAGAGGCCAGCCTCCGCAACGTCACATGGATGAACAACCCCAAGAACCCGAGGAAACTTCCCCATTCAAAGAACCCAAAATGCGCGTGGTCGTGCAGGGTTCCGGGTACGACGAGCAAATACACGTCCGTGTAGTGCCCACAAAAAATCAGAAACGAGACAGGAATCAAGAATTTCGGGTTGCGCTTGGCATCCCGGGCGACCAAGACGTAGAACGGGATCGCAAAATTCACAAAGAACATGGCCATGAATGGCACCTTGTAATGGGTGAACATCCTAGCGATGTAATAGGTGACTTCCTCTGGAATGTTAGAGTACCAGATCAACATGAACTGGGAGAACCAGAGGTAGCTCCACAACATGGAAATCGCAAAGACCCACTTGGCCATGTCGTGCATATGGCTCTCATTGACCTCGGGGAAGTATCCCTTGGTGCGCAACCAAGTCAGACAAACAGTGGCAAAAATGAGCATGCTCACCCACATTCCACTGAACGTATACCAACCAAACAGGGTAGAGAACCAGTGGGTGTCAATGGACATGATCCAGTCCCATGAGAGCGTGGAGCTAAACACAGCAAAAAAGACCAGGAACAAAGCTCCACGGCGGTACATCTTGAAGTGCAAGTCCGTCCCTCCCACTTCGTCCTCAGCCAAGCTCCACTTGCGGAACATGCGGGCGAAAATCAAGAAGGTCGCGATGTACACCAAGGTGCGCACCCAAAAGAACGTTCCGTTCAAATACGCACTCTTGTTGGCGATGATGAAGTCAAAATTGGGATTGGCCACAGCTTCTGCTGTCTTCTCATGGCTGTAACTGCCGTCGGGGAGCAACCACTCAAAATACAAGGTGTGGTCCATCCAGTGGTACAAGTGGTGCAGATGAAACTGCCCCGCGAGCAACACAATCAGAATCATTCCTGCTCCAAAGGGAAGGAAACCATAAATCGCCTCGAACAAACGCTTCAAGACGGCACTCCAACCGCTCTCAGTGGCGTATTGCAAAGCATAAAAGAACAGCGCACCCAAAGCGAGCGAGAAAAAGAAGAAGCCATTGACCAACATATTGGCCCAAAAGCGCTGGTGACCATGGCTGTCATCGGTCAAGAAGCCGGAGATCAGTGCCACCACACCAAGACCCATTAAAGCGTAGGTCAAGGTTTTGGCACGGCCCTCAAAACGGAAGTTCATCGTATCCATGATGGCTCAGTATTGTGCATTGTCGGCCATGCCCTCCATACCTGCAGGTGCAGCAGGAGTGGCAACCGGTTCATCCTCTTTCTCTGGAGCCTCAGATGGCGCAACGGGCACCCCGTTCTCATCAAAATCAGGCATCTCTGCTCCATTCTGTAACACTTTGATATACTCAATCACTTCCCAACGCTGACGCTGGCTCAATTGACTGGCGTGAGAGCCCATGAGGCCTTTTCCCCAAGTCAACGTGTGGTACATCTTGCCTTCTGGAAGGTCCTTGAGCTTGTCACTGTAGCTGGGGATGCCCACAATGTGGCCATTTCTGCTCAAGGCTCCATCTCCCTTGCCCTCCACGCCGTGACACTGCGTGCACATCGCCTCATAGACCAGCTTACCGGCCTCCATGTTGGCTTGATTCGACATCAACGGCGAGCTCAACTCAAGTCCTGCGCGCTCGTAATCCTCTACGGTCTGCGCAAAAGCATAGGGCAGTGCAAAAGCGAGCTGGTCCTCCCCCCTAAATGGAATGGTACCGGGAACAGGCTTGCGGCTCGAAGGTGTGTTCCGCTGGGCACGGGCCACATCCTCTCCCACTTCGTAAGGCTCTTGGCCATAATCGACATAGGCCTCAATGGCAGGGCTTCTGTACATGTCGGGCATGTACTCCAAACCCGGGCTGTTTGGGTCGTTCACGCAAGCCGTCAACCAAAGTGCGGCAAAGGTGGCCAACAAGGTGTGCTGTAGGGTCTTCATGCCGCGTACTCCTTGATGCTGAGTTCCAGCAAGTCCGTATCATTCACAGCAGCCTCGAGCGCCGCTGCGTCCATTTCATTCTCCTCCGTGAGGATCTCCATCACAAACTTGTCGTCCGTGGTGCGAGGGTCCGGGTTGGAAGCCGGCATCCCGGGGAGGGTGCCATTGCGCAAGAGGTAGGTCAGAGCCATTCCATGCGCTCCGCACAGTACGCTGAACTCGAAAGTCACAGGTACAAAAGCGGGCAAGTTTTCAATCAAACTAAAGCTCGGCTTACCGCCGATGTTCATGGGCCAGTCTTGGATCATGAAGTACCACATACCGAACAAAGCCAGGCAAGTGCCCGTTGTGGCGTACATGAAAGAAGCAATGGCCAGGCGCGTCCGCTTCACCCCAATGACAGGGTCGATGCCGTGCACCGGGAACGGACTGTAGACATCCTTGACTCGGATGCCCTTGGCGACGAGTTGCTTCGCTGCCTCGAGCAGCTTGCCGTCGTCGTCATACATGACGTGGAGGACCTTCTTGGATTCCATATTCTCGTCTTAGTGGTTGGACTTACCGTCGGATTGGATGCGCTTGTGCTCCTCACCGCTTGACTTCAAAATGGTCTTCAACTCGTTCAAGGCCAACACCGGGAAGAACCGGGCGAAGAGCAAGAACAGGGTGAAGAAAATACCGAGGGTGCCGACGAAGACACCGACATCGATGCTCGTGGCGTAGAACTCACCCCAAGATGAGGGGTCATAGTCCCTGTGCAGCGAGGTCACGATGATCACGTAACGCTCGAACCACATGCCTATGTTCACCACAATAGAGAGGGCAAACGTGGCCACCAGACTCCGGCGGATTTTCTTGAACCAGAACAACTGAGGGGAAACCACGTTGCAGGTCATCATGATCCAATAGCTCATGCTGTACGGACCACTGAAACGGTTGATGAACGCGTAACTCTCATACTCGACACCGCTGTACCAAGAGATAAAGAGCTCCGTCAAATAAGCCACACCCACAATGGATCCGGTCACAATGATGACGATGTTCATGTACTCCACGTGCTTGGTGTGGATGTAGTTCTCGAGGTTCATGGTCTTGCGCATGATGAGCAAGAGCGTCTGCACCATGGCAAAACCCGAGAACACAGCACCACTCACGAAGTAGGGCGGGAAAATCGTCGTGTGCCAGCCTGGAATCACCGAAGTGGCGAAGTCCATCGAAACGATAGAGTGTACAGAGAAAACAAGAGGAGTCGCAATGCCCGCAAGCACCAAGCTCACTTCTTCAAAACGGGTCCAGTGCTTGGCCCGTCCACTCCAGCCAAAGCTCAAGAGTCCATAGATCTTCTTTTGCAACGGCTTGGTCATCCGGTCGCGAATGGTCGCGAAGTCAGGAATCAATCCGATGTACCAGAAAACAAGAGAAACCGAGAAGTACGTCGAGATGGCAAAAACGTCCCAAAGCAGGGGCGAGTTAAAGTTTACCCACAACGAGCCAAACTGGTTCGGGAGGGGCAACACCCAATAGCTCACCCAGATGCGGCCCATGTGAATTCCGGGGAACACCGCCGCCATGATGACTGCAAAAATGGTCATCGCCTCCGCTGAGCGGTTGATGGCCATCCTCCACTTCTGGCGGAACAGCAAAAGCACCGCCGAAATCAACGTTCCAGCGTGTCCAATGCCTACCCACCACACGAAGTTGGTGATGTCCCAAGCCCATCCAACGGTCTTGTTCAGTCCCCAAACTCCAATTCCGGTACCAATCAGGTACAGAATGCATCCCACCCCGTAAAAGGCGATGACGCTGGAAATGGTGATCATGATCTTCCATCCCAAAGGCGCCTTGCCCTGGATGGGTCCAACAACATCATCGGTGATGTCCTTGTAGCTCTTGTTCCCCAGAATCAGGGGTTCCCGAATGGCGGCTTCCTGCTGCATGGTATCAGGCCTTAGGGGTGTTACGGACCTTCGTCAAGTAGGCGACGTTGGGCTGGATGCCCACCTCCTCCAAGGCGTGGTAAGTCCGGTTGTTGTCGTAAGTAGCGCGTACCTCACTGGCATTGTCATTGAGGTCGCCAAAGGTGATGGCGTTCGTGGGACAAGCCTCGGCACATGCGGTGATGGCGCTGCCATCTTCCAAAGGCGTACCCGCCTTCTTCGCCTCGAGCTTGGCAGACTGCGTCCGCTGCACGCAAAGGCTGCACTTCTCCATTACACCTCTGCTCCGCACCACCACATCGGGGTTGAGCACCATCCGTTGGATGGCATCCTGTGCAGGGTTGATGTTTTGGAACTTGTCGTATCCCGGGTAGTGGAACCAGTTGAAGCGGCGCACCTTAAATGGGCAGTTATTGGCGCAGTAGCGCGTTCCGATACAACGGTTATAGGTCATTTGATTGACCCCCTCATTCGAGTGGGTCGTCGCAGCCACTGGGCAGACCGTCTCACAAGGAGCGTGGTTGCAGTGCTGACACATCATGGGCATGTGGACCGTCTGCGGGTTGGCACCCGGCTCCTCCATCTTGCCATAAGTCGAAATGACACCCACACCTTCTTCTTCTCCGCGCTCCATGTTCCAATCGGAAGCATAGAAACGGTCAATCCGCATCCAGTGCATGTCACGGTGGCGACGGACTTCGTCCTTACCGACCACGGGCACGTTGTTTTCGATGTGGCAAGCGGTCACACACGCGCTGCAACCGATGCAACTCGTGAGGTCAATGGCCATGCCCCAGCGGTGACCAACACCGTCTACTGCATGCTCATGCCACATGTCAAACTCAGCTGCAGCCTTTTTGTCGAGGGCGTTGATTTCACCGTCGCCGTTGATGTCGTCGTGGACATTCAGGCCGAGCGTTTTGTTCCAGCTGGCGTCTCCACGCTTGGCATCTGCTTCTGCCAAGTAATCGTCGAGGCTGGTCTCCTTGACCACAGAGTTCCGCCCCATATAGGTGTGCTGAATCTGTGTGCAAGCCAGTGGGTAGGTCGTCCCTGTTGACTCAATGCTCACGTCATAAGCCGCACGCGTGGCCATACCATCCACCACAGGCGCAAGGCCAAAGGCGTTCTTTCCAATCGGCACAAGGTTGCCCTCCGCATCGGCGAGGTGATCTCCACCTTCGCCCACTTGGTAAGCTGCCTTTCCGATGGCCTCATTGCCAGAACCACGGCCATATCCTAGGGCGATGCCCAAAGTACCGGGAGCCTGACCTGGCTGAGGGAATGCTGGCAATTCAATGGACTTGCCCGCTACCGTGACCTTCACAACAGACGCAGGGTCCTCTTGAGCGATATAGGTGTTCAGACCCATGGCCTCCATGTCCACGCGGGACATGGTCACGTAGTTGTCCCAAGTGGTCTTTGTGATGGGGTCTGGGGTCTCTTGCAACATGGGGTTGCCAGCCTGTTGACCATCGCCAATCGCCACCTTACGGTAAAGATCGAGCTCGAAAGTTCCTCCCTTGCGGGCAGCCACAGCGCGCAGCGCATCGCCGAGGTCAGCCCCCGTGAAGGCCGCAGGGGCTTCTTCGGGAATGGAAACGGCCAAGAAACCGTTGTGCACCCCTGTGTTCCAGTTTTGGTCCGTGTACATGGCGTCTGCCGTGTAGGCAGCGCTATGTGTTTGGCGCAGGAGCGTATACCCATCCACGGGCTGTCCCGCCCAATTCATGAGGCTTTCTGCAGTGTGACGAGTATTGTAAAGCGGCTGAATGGCCGGCTGAACCAAATCAATCCTGTTGGGATCGATCTGCAAGTCATTCCAAGCCTCGAGCCAATGATGGGCAGGTGCCATCGCCGTGCAACGGCTGCCGGTTTCGTCGGCAAACAAAGCTGTAGAAACACTGAAACCGACTTTATCCAGACCCGCATTGAAGGACGCTACATCTGCAGCGTGGTATGAAGGGTTGATCCCGTCCACAATCAACGCAGCAACCTTTCCAGCATTCATATCGGTCACCAACTGGGCAAAGGCCTTGTCGTCTCCCTGATACAGGCTGGGGTTTTCGTGCAATTCCACTGTGGTCCCCACGGCACCCAAGGTGCGGTTGATCGCACTGACAATGCGCTGTGTGGCAAGGTCGTTGTCGCCAGCCACCACCAGTCCTTTTGCTCCTGACTTCTTCAAGTCTGCAGCCGCGGCCTTGACACTGGCCATCGTGGTTTCATCCAGTGAGACCGCAGCGCCTTCACCAGAAATCTCCCGCAACAGAGCAGCCGCCACACGGCCCTGCTCCGAAGGCTTGACCCGGGTGCGTGAGTCCGCATTGGATCCCGTGAGGGACATGCCACTCTCAAAGGCGTGGAGGCGGCTCATGCCACCATTTTCCGGACGGCGGGTCTTGGCCCATTCCGCGGTGTACCAAACGTTGTCTCCCCAAGTGCCGAGGAAATCAGCATTCAGTGCAACCACCGTTTCGGCATTTCCAAATTGATAAGACGGGAACACACGGCGACCATAGTCAACGCTCATGGCTTCCGTGGTGGCGCTGTAGCTCACCGCATCACACTGAACGTGCTCAACGCCGGCCGAAGCTGCCAAAGCTGAAATGGCCCGCTTCATGCTGGGGCTCATCACCGTTCCAGTCAAAAGGACCTTGCGGCCGCTTCCAGACAATCCCTTTTGGACTGCTGCGTCCAACGAAGCCCAAGTCGTGGCCTCACCGTTCAAGTGTGGCGCTTGCAATCGTGCAGAATCGTAGAGACCCAAAACCGATGCATTGACCCGGGCGTTCACGCGACCATATCCAGTCTCCGTGTTGCTCTTCACAAAAATCGGACGGCCTTCACGTGTCTTGACCAAAACGTTCACGAAGTCATGCCCATCGTAATACGTGGAGGCATAATAGTTCGCAACACCCGGCGTGATTTCCTCTGGTTTGTTCGTGTAGGGAATCGACTTGACCACAGGCGTCTCGCACGCAGCGAGGGTCGCAGCAGTCACACTGAATCCCATGAACTTGAGGAAGTCCCGGCGGCCGGTGTTGGCACGTTGAAGCCGATCGTCGGCTATAAAGTCATCTACGGGACGCTCAGCAGGAAATTCCTGTGATTCGATCCTTTCGAACTCTGGGGTGCGGTCTAACTCTTCGAGTCCGGACCAGTAAATCTTGTTGTCAGCCATGGGGCAGATCCCTGATTTGCTTTGAACAGTCGATCAGTAGTGGCACTTGGAGCATTCCCAGCCCCCGAGTTCCTTTACTGTCGTTTTTTCATCTTCCATATATCGACGCAGCTCCTCGTTCCCTCGCAGGTCGTCCTTGAGCCGGTCATGAATGTCCTCGTAGTACCCCGATGAAGCGAAGCTGATCTCCGCTTTGTTGTGGCACTCAATACACCAACCCATCGTGAGGGTCGGCTTAGACAATTCAATCAATCCTGGGAAATCGTCCACCAAACCGTTGATCTCCTCTACTGGAGCAACACGGCCTACGGTGTACTTGCCAACGTCTCCGTGACAGTTCTGGCACTCCAAGCCTCCCACAACAACGTGTTGTTGGTGACTGAAGAAAACGTGATCAGGCAAGTTGTGCACCTTATTCCACTTCAGGGGCTCACCCTGGAAGTCGTCCTGGGGACTTTGGTATCCATTCTGGCCTTCGCCATCCAAGTAAGTTCCGGACTCTGAATCGAAGCCGATGGCCGCATATATCTTGCCAATCTCCACTTCACCATAACGGCTGCCCTTCTTCACGGCCTTGTGGCAGTTCATACAAACATTGGTAGAAGGAATGCCCGCGTGCTTGGACTCGTAAGCGCTGTGGTGGCAGTATTGACAATCCACCTCGTTCTCACAAACGTGAACGCTGTGAATGAACTTCACAGGTTGATCAGGAGTGTAGCCTTGGTATACCCCCACTCCCATCAAGGCTTGGTATCCAATCACCACAAAATAGGAGACCACAAAAAGTCCGAGGATGCTCACGAATGTGCGGTTGTCCCACGCCCAAGCACTCAAGCGCACAGCGTAGGAGGCGTCGTCAGTTTCAGAAGCCACATTCGCCGCCTTCTCCAGTGACTTGCGGACGGTGGCCGCACTCAGAGCGATAATCAGGAAAAGGGTCAGCAGAATCAGGAACCAAATGGTGCCGTTGGCACCCTGCTCCTCTGCGATGGTGTCATAAATGGTAGGGCAATCCGTGCCTGTATCGGCACTTGCCACCACATCTGGCGGGTTCTGAACGTAAGCCATGATGTCCTTGACATCATCGGCGCTCACCGCCTGTGCGGTCATCCAGCCATAAGTTCCGACGTAACGGTCAACCAAGGACTTGACGTAAGAGTCGCCCGTTGCTGCCGCTGCCTGTGGGTTTTGGATCCACTGAACCAAAATCTCCTCACTTGAACCCCACCGCTCGGCAATTCCAGCCAACCCAGGGGCTGCAAGAACGTCGCCGGTCACAAGGTGACACGAGGCACAATTTGCGTTGAACAGGGCTTGGCCATTCTCAATGTCGCCCTCATCCCAAATCCCCGCTTGGAGGGACATTGGGGCTGCGAGCGTTGCAACCGCCACGATGGAAGCCCATCTCCTCAAGTTGGGGAGGACCTGCTTCGCGCTCTCAAATCCGAACATATTTACCGCTTGATTTTCGCGGGCAAATGTAGAACTCAAACCCCGTCCCTGCAGGCCTTGATGCTCGAGATTCTCCGAAAGTCGTGTTCAACTTGCATTCAAGGGGTCCGAATGCAATCTCCGGCCACTGGAAATGCGCTTTCTACAGTCAATTCAGCCGGGACAACCAACGCATTAGGAAACCGTGGTTTCAAGGCCCTTTTCGCTCGGTGCGCCGCCAAAGCGGTTCTAAAATCACCGACCTGCACCCCAAAAATGGGCGGATACGGCGTCAAGTGCACTTCAAAATCAAGCTCGAGTTCGGTCACAATATGCTGTCTAAGGGACCGGGCGGTATCCAAACGCCCCATAAAAAGCTGTACCCTAAATCCAGGAATCCGCACCTCTTCTGCTGGCAGGTGTAAAGAGTCCAACGCACTGATGCGATCAGGGACGTCCCAATCCACAGAACCCCACGGAAGGGAGGATAAAGTTGTCTCAACCGGCTGTCCCAAAGGCACATCCAATACAGGAGCCTCCTCTGCCTCTTCGATGGAATCAGGCATCCCTTGGCCTTCTTTAATCGGTTCTGCGATCGGCTCGACCACCACCTCTTTGGTGGCCTTTCCATCTCCGAACATCTGACGCCACCATGGAACGTCGTCTTGAGCGGTCACAGGACTGCACACCCACAAAAAAACCACGGCCAAGGGCCAAGCGATCCGCATTTGCATCAGCGCAAGATGACCATTTTGCCCGAAGCTCCGGTCTTCCCGGCAGCTTCACCAACCAATAGGAAATACACGCCCTCAGGAACAGGCTGTCCAAAGTCGTTCATCGTGTCCCAGACTGCCCGCCCTCCGGCACTTTGCACCATTCTCACACGCTCTCCTGCCGCATTGATAATGTGCACTTCAGAATCAAAGGCCAAACCATCTATGGTCACCAAGGGGGCGTATTCCGGCCGCCAAGGATTGGGGAAAATCCGCAGGCCCCCACCATTTAGCTCAATCTTAAAGTTGGTCGCCCCACCTCGATATGAAGTCAAACCCATGGGGGTGGCAAAGAAGACCAGGCCACTTTCTTGATCAATCGCGATATCATAGACCTCGTTGGACAGCAACGGACTGTTGTCCATTGTAAAATGAGCGACTTCTGAACGGCCATCTGGACTCAATAAAAAGGCCCCGCTGTTCACCGTTGCCACCCATTTCCTGTTCCCCCCATCCAATTCAATGTCCCGAATGGTCTCCGTTTCCAGCAAGAACTGAAAGTTGCCATCCTGCTCAATGAGGATCTGCTGGGCATCGAAGCCATCGACCGTGAACAATGCCTGAGGCTGGTAGAACACAGCCGGCCCCTGCAATGTCCCCACCCAGATCTCACCGTCCAGATCTTCCTCCACAGAGAACACAAAGGAGCTGGGCAATCCCCCGTTCCCTTCTCCCTGGTTCAAAAAGCGAACGTCGTCATCGGAAGGGTCTGCTGGTGTTCCCCCCGTGGACATCACCACCACACCTTCGCCCCCGCCCAGCACGATCCATACCTGCTCAGACTGAGTGGCCAGCACCCTCAAGAACCGCGTTGAAACATCCAGACCCTCTACGTCGAAAACATGCCACTGCCCTTCGGCGTCGAGCAGTTTCAATGGGTTTTCCGTCCCCTCGTTCATCACCCAGAGGTTGCCTTGCCGATCAAAATCCAATGCCGGAGCCGAACACCGCGGCACGCTCCAATTGACATTCCAGTCCAACGGACTGTTGTTGGGGTTCCAATACTGGGCGATTTGCGCGGATTCGATTTCAATCAACCCCTCCTCAATGCTTCCGAAAACAGCCCTTTCTGGACGGGTAGGATCGATGCTTACATCCATGGGGTCCTGAACCCCGCTTCCCCCCACTTCGCCTTCTGGCGGGGGAACCGTCCACCAATATGTGCCCTTGCGGCCACTAAATCCATCCTGCCGGTAAAGCGGAACACCACTGTCTTCCGTGCCGCCTGTCGCCATCCAGAGACGGTCATTCCAAGCGTCCAACCTCCATGTGGCATTGGACCGTGGGCCGTTGGGCGCATAGGGGCCATCAAAAGCCGCATCCGCACCCCCTTTCTCCAACCTTAATGTCCCCGAATTCGCGTTGGCGATCCAACATCCCCCGTTCACGGCTGAGGCCCCGTTGGGTTGTAAAAAGACGTTGCCAGCATTGGTCCGCAGCACATCCGCGGTCCAGTCATTGGTGGTTTCCAAGACACCGAATGGAGCCGTCGCCCAGAGGTTCACCCCGTCCGATGTCAAACCCGTCCATTCTTCTGTCAGGCCCTCCGTGACTTCCGTCCATGAGTTTGAGTCCGATGTGCTCACCCAAATGGCATCCGCACCTTCCCTGCGTTGCAATACTGCCATTCTGCCGTCATCTCCTATGACAATACTGCGCAGGTCCTCTGCACCGAGTAATGCCAATTCCTCTTCTTCTTCCCATGTTGCCGGGTTTCCGGGAAAAGCTGCGTTTTCTGGAGATGACCAGAGGCCATCCGAAGTCGCCAACCACCACCTGCCTGCACTCAACACTGCTGCGCGCACAGCCAGGGCCTGGCCATTACGCTCCAGTTTCCATGTATCCCTGACCTCCAAAGCTTCGAGGTCATACTCCACCACGCCTATGTCGGTGCACACCAGCAGAGACTTCCCTGAAACGAACAATTGGTTGGGCCGCTTATTGCCGGGCAAGTCGGCCTCGGCAAGGTCCCGCACAGACAAGACTGCGCCGAGGGTTCCGTCCCCATCCAATTCGACCAAATCAAAAGTGCCTTCTCCGTATCCCACAATCGCCTTGCCCCATTCAGGCGCCAAAGCCACGGCCGCGATCTCTGCGCGACTCAGGCCATCGGCCTTGCCAAACTTCTGCACTTCTCCATTGGCGCTCCCATTGGCATCCAAGCCTAGGGCAAAAACCGCAGTTGCTCCCGCAACGATGACCACTGGTGCTCCCTCCGCTGCTGCCAGCGCTTTTGTCCTGCTGAGGTTGGGCTGGTCCTGCCAAGTTTCCGTCTCAATTTGGGCCGAAACCGCACCACCAAGGAGAAGGGCAAGAGCCCATGCGCAACAAGCCAACCGCCGGACCAGTGCAGCGGCAGATCGGGATTTTCTGTAACCGCGTTCTGTTGTGATGACCATAGAATGCACGGCCAATAAGACGCCGCTCCGGAATAAATTATTGTGCAGTAACACTTCGCGAAGGTCAGAATTCCGGCGGCAATGCTCGGGGGTCCACTTCCCGCACTCCTCGGGGGCGCAATCTGCGCACTTTTGGAGAAGGCGGCAACACCGAAAGGTCAAACAGCGCCGGCCCCTTCGTTTCCAAATTGGCCAAGGCCTGTTCATCGGCCAGACCATACATGAAGTTCCGGTCCCCGAGCACCATTTCGACAATGCCCCAACCCACCAAAAGGGCCAACAAATCTTCCACTGCGCCCGCGGGCTTGCGCACCGTGCGCGCCACCTGTCGAAACCCAAGCAATTTGCCATTGCGCCACGACCTAAATAGTTTGCCAACGTTCTTATCGTATTCGAAGGCAGGACGGTCTGAACGGAAACGGTGATCCCAACAACGGGCGAGCACCGCATTGACCTGGATGTTTTCATCCTCCAGCCTCAAAAATGCAGACCACTTGCCCTCCTCAATCTCACAGCGATGGGGACGGTGGCGCGATGGCTCAACCACTACCTCTAAAACACTCCGGATGTCTGCCTTCCACACTTGCGACTGAAAAGCAACGGCTGGCCGGCAGTACATCTCAGCCGCAGCCTCAATCATATGCAGCTCCTCATCCACCCGCACGCCACTCACGGTTCCATTGTCTTTGACTCCAATGAGCAGGCGCCCACCATCAGCATTGGCAAAAGCGACCAAGGTCCGCGCAATTTTGCGGCTGTCATCCACGCGCGTTTTGAAGTCTTGCTGTTGATGCTCCCCTTCCGCGATCATTCGAAGAACATGTGACATGGGGCAAAGATGTGACCAAGAGGCCTTGCCCACTGCGGGCATGCAAAGGATTTTGCCTACTTTCGCAGTGTCAACGAATGGAGATGAATAGGATAGGGGGGCCGAAAGCCCCCCTTCTTCTTCCCCAAAATTGCGATTTAAACCACATGATCAACGCTCAGGATATCCGCCAATGGGTTGAGAGCCATCTCGCTGAAGATGGTGGCTTCCTTGTGGATGTCCACGTCTCAGATGGAGCGGATATCCGCGTTTTGGTGGATGCGCCAGAGGGCATGCCCATTTCGCGTTGTGTGGCCATTTCTAGGATGATCGAAGATGAACTCGACCGAGACCAATACGACTTCTCGTTGCAGGTCTCTACGCCGGGTCTGGATCAGCCGCTGAAAATCAGACCGCAGTACGACAAAAACGTAGGCCGTGAAGTCGCTGTTCAACAGCACGACGGACACAAAGTCGAAGGCACGCTAACAGCAGTGACCGATGCTGGCATCACTGTTGAGCACACAGAAAAAAGAAGAATTGAAGGCCGCAAGGCCAAGGAATGGGTCACAGAGCAGCATGAATTGTCCTGGGATGCCATCGCCACAACGAAAGTCAAGATTTCATTCAAGCAATAATGGATACGGTGAACCTAGTCGACTCCTTCAGGGAGTTCAAGGAGTTGAAGAACATCGACCGCGAGACCATGATGGGTATTCTCGAGGAAGTGTTCCGGAATATGATCATCAAGAAGTACGGGGCCGATGACAATTTCGACATCATCATTAACCCCGAAAAGGGTGACCTCGAAATCTGGCACAACAGAGAAATCGTCGAGGATGGTGAAGTCGAAGATCCCGTCGCAGAAATCGGCTTGGCGGACGCCCTGAAAATCGAAGATGACTTCGAGGTCGGGGAAGAAGTCTCCGAAGAAATTAAGCTGGTCGACTTCGGCCGTCGGAACGTGCTTTCCATGCGCCAAAACTTGGCGGGCAAAATCATGGAGCTCGAAAAAGACGCGCTCTATCGGAAGTACAAGGACCGCGTTGGCGAAATCATTTCAGCAGAAGTTTACCAAATCTGGAAGCGAGAGATCTTGCTCGTCGACGACGACGACAATGAGCTCATCATGCCCCGCGACCAGCAAATTCCTGGCGACTTCTTCCGCAAGGGAGACGCCGTCCGGGCGGTGGTCGCAGAGGTGGACATTCGGAACAACAACCCACGCATCATTCTCTCCAGAACGGCGCCAGAGTTCCTTTCCCGCCTCTTCGAACAGGAAGTGCCCGAGATCTACGATGGACTCATCACCATTAAAAAAGTGGTGCGCGCTCCAGGAGACCGCGCCAAGGTGGCCGTAGAATCCTATGACGACCGTGTCGATCCAGTCGGCGCCTGCGTAGGCATGAAGGGGTCGAGAATCCACGGCATTGTCCGAGAGTTGAAGAACGAGAACATCGACGTCATCAACTACACGGCCAACGACCAACTCTTGATTGCCCGTGCACTCAGTCCAGCCAAGATTTCCTCGATCACCATCAAAGGCGAACGGGCAGAAGTCTACCTCCAACCCGATCAAGTCTCATTGGCCATCGGAAAAGGTGGACACAACATCAAATTGGCTGGTCGCTTGACCGGCTATGAAATCGACGTTTACCGCGAAGGCGAAACAGAAATCGATGACGTGGAACTCAAGGAGTTCAAGGACGAGATCGAAGCTTGGATCATCGAGGAGCTCGAAAAAATTGGATGCGACACTGCGCGCAGTGTGCTCAACCTAACGGTAGAGGACCTCGCCAACCGCACTGACCTAGAGGTGGAGACCGTCGAAGAGGTCATGAAAGTCTTGAAATCTGAATTCGACGTCTAACTCGGCTCACAACCGACTCCTCCACCCTCACGCCAACGATAGTCCCCGGAAAGCCGCACATGTCAGAAGTTTCCAAACCGGTACGCCTCAGTAAAGTCGCCCGCGAGTTTAATCTCGGTGTCGACTCGATTGCCGAATTCCTATCCTCCAAAGGAATCGAAGTCGAACGCAAGCCCAACACCAAGTTGGAGCCGGAACAATACGCCTTGGTGCGCGCCAACTTCGCCGACGAAAAAGCGGCCAAGGAAAAGTCAAAGCAGAAGTCGAAAACCTTGCTGGAGATGGAGGCTCTAGCAGTCGACTCCAAGCGCAGGGAAGAAGCAGAGACTGCTGTCACCGCAGAGGCCGTAAGCCCTCCTGCCGCGCCAGTCCAAGAAGCTCCTGAGCCCGTTGCGGAAGCCCCTGCTCCCGTGGCAGACCCAGAACCGGCACCCACTCCTGAAGTACCCGCTGAACCAGAGCCTGTCGCCCAACCCAAGGCAGAGGTAGAGGCGGAGGTACAGGCAGAGCCACAGGCAGAAGTTGTGCCTGAAGTGCCTGAGCCGGTCGCTCCAGCAGCGGAAGAACCTCAAGCAGAAGAAGCGGCGCCTGCCACTCCTGAGCCCGCTCCTGAAGAACCCGCGGCTGCTCCAAAACCAAAGACTTCACCCTCTCCTGTCAAAATTGTAGGGAAGGTTGATCTCGACGCGGTCAACCCAAAGAAGAAGGGCAAGAAGCCGGCCGGACAAAAGACAGCCCCTGCGGCTTCTGCTCCCAAAACAGCTGCCCCTGCGCCAAAAGCTCCTGCCCCAGATCCAACCCCCTCCACAACAGTACCGTCCGAAAAGAAGCCGGTCGTGGAGATTATGCGGGCAAAAGCAGAAAAGTTAACCGGGCCCACCGTCGTTGGAAAAATCGTTCTCCCCGTAGAGAAAAAGCCGACCACAGCTGGCGAAAAGCGCAAGCGCAAGCGGATCACCAAGGTGGACGTTGAAGCGGCAGGCAAGCAAGCAGGCAAGCGCGGGCGCACCGTCACTGGCGCTCCCAAAAAAGAAATTTCCGAGAAGGACATCCAGAAGGAAATCAAGGAGACACTCGCACGTTT
>CAJQJX010000105.1 GCA_905478795.1 uncultured Flavobacteriales bacterium | reverse complement strand
TGATGGATTGGACACCGGCAGAATGGCAATGGGCGCAAGACCATGAGATGCAAGTGTGGGTGGAGCTGCGCAAAGAGGAGTTCCTTTACACCACAAAGCGCATGGACATCCAGAGGTGGGTTGCAGACGCGCCCTTTACCAAGGCTGGCGCCGTTCCCCAAGAAAGTCCGGACCGCTTGGGTTGGTACATGGGACTTCGTTGGGTAGAAGACTTCATGCTCCGTCACCCCGAAATGTCCCTGTCCGAATTGATGGACCAACACGAAGTGCTGCCCTTTTTGCAGTCCTTCCGACCCAAAGCCTGAGCGGGAATACCGAACTTGCACGCCATGGCCAACGACCGCACCTCCGACATCCACCTGACCGTCACCACGGACGAAAACAAAGTGCCCACTGCCATCCGTTGGTCCGCATCCGATGCCGGTATAGCCAATGCCGAGGCAAAAGCCTTTGCACTCAGCGTATGGAATGGCCGAGAAGCCCTCAGCATCGACCTCTGGGACAAAGACATGACGGTCGAAGAAATGAAAGTCTTTGTGTGCCAATCCATGATGACCCTGGCCGATGCGCTCGAACGGTCTACACAAGACGAAAGGGCTGCAGGCGCCATCCGCGGCTTCACTTCCGAACTGGCTGAACGGATTGGCGTCGGCCCAGAAAACAACGGCTAGAGGGCCTTACTCCATAGGAGGCGGCTTCCGATAAATCGGATTGGTCTGGGCGATAAAGCCCAGCACATCCTGTCTGCCGTCGCCCTTGGCCGCCGATGTCACAAAATGCGGGGGCATGGCCGACCACTGCTTCAACATGTGCGCGGTGTAGCGCGGCAAAAACGCCTCGCGCTCGGCAATGGTGAGCTTGTCCACCTTGGTAAAGATCATGGCAAACGACAAGCCGTTTTTTGCCATCCACACCATAAAGTCCATGTCGATTTTCTGCGGCGGAACCCGGGAGTCTATGAGCATCATGATGCACATGAGGTTTTCCCGCTTGGTCAAATACTCCCTAGAAGTGCGTTCCCAAGCAGCCCGGTCCGTTTTGGACACTTTGGCGTAGCCAATGCCCGGAAGGTCGACGAGATACCAGGGCTTGCCTGCCGTGGTCATCTCAAAATGGTTGATCAACTGCGTCTTTCCCGGAGTAGAACTGGTCTTGGCCAATGCCTTTCGGCCGGTCAACATATTGATCAGCGAACTCTTGCCCACATTAGAACGCCCAATGAAGGTGTATTCGGGGCGGTCTGCTTCAGGGCATTCCTGGAGTTTGGCGCTCGACTTGACGAACGCTGGGTTGTCAACTGAGTATTCCTCGACGCTCATACCAATCGCTCAAGATGCTGTTGAATTCCTCGGGATGCTCCATCATAGGAGCGTGGCCACATTGGTCGATCCAATGGAGGTCGGCATCCGGCAACAAGGCCTTGAACTCGCCGGCTACTTCAGGCGGCGTAATGGTATCGTTGCGGCCCCATATTAAACAGGAGGGCTGCTTCATGTTGGGCAAATCCGAAGCCATGTTGTGGCGGATCGCGCTCTTCGCAATGGCCAAGATGCGCAGCACACGGTTGCGGTCATTCACGATGGCAAAGCACTCGTCGACCAATTCATCGGTCGCATGCCTGGGGTCGAAAAAGGTCTCCCCCACCTTGTCCCGAATGAACTCCTTGTCTTCGCGCCTCGGGAATGAACTGCCAAAGGCATTCTCATAGAGGCCACTGCTGGCCGTGAGGGAAAGAGACAAGACCCGATCCGGATTGCGCTTGGTGTAAATCAGTCCGACGTGTCCCCCGAGCGAATTGCCCAAGAGGTGAACCTTCTCCAATCCAAGGTGGTCAATGAAACCTTCGACATGCTTGCACAACGTCTTTGCACTCGTGGTCGCCAAGGGCAAGTCGTAGAGGGGAAGCATGGGGATGATGACCCGCATTTTCCCTGCAAAGTGATTGAACAAGTGCTCGAAGTTGCTCAATGCACCGAACAGCCCGTGAAGCAATATCAAGGGTGTGCCTTCGGTTGCGCTTTGCACGTAGCGGTAACGTCCGTCTGTAATGAGATCCTGCTCCATGATTTGGCCTGTGCCTAACCCTACAAAGGAAGGCCCCCTTTGGTTCCAAAAGCACACCTCATTTCGAGCACAATGAAAGCGTGTGTGTGAACAAGCCACCGCCACCTCCATCAACATCCCATCAACACCCCACAATTTCCCACTCCGCTAAAAACCGGGATAAATGCCACTTGAAATACTGATAACCAGTGTTTTAAAAGCAATGTTGAAAAAGTTGCCCATCCACAGTCGTCAGTAAATTTTCCACATTGTGTCGGATTGTGGGGCTTGGTGGGAAATCGTGGGATAAACCGGCTACTTTTGGATAGGCAAACCGCCCAGACCACCATGCTCAACCTACTCGGGGAATACCACTGTCGGATCGACGCCAAAGGGCGCGTCAGCTTCCCGGCCAAACTGCGCAAGCAGTTGGACCGGGTGCTGCACGATGGTTTGGTGGTCAACCGCGACATCTTCGAAGGTTGCTTGGTCCTCTACCCCAAGCCCGAGTGGGACAAGGTCAATGCGGAGATGGGGCAGCTCAGCCGTTACGACCGCCAGCACCAGCTGTTTCAACGGAAGTTCATGAAGGGGGCCACCCTTGTAGAACTCGACGGGTCAGGACGCATGCTCTTGCCCAGCGCACTGTTGGACCATGCTGGACTGGAAGCTGGAAAGGCAGCCGACTGTGTGGTTACCGGCTTGGGAGAGAAAATCGAAGTGTGGGCCAAAGACCGCTTCGAGAACCAAGTGCTAGGAGACGACGAAGACTTTGACTTCGGCGCCCTTGCAGAACGCGTGCGTCAGGACATCGAGCCTGGCATGAACACCAACGATTCCAGCCGCAACTGATGTCCACAACCTACCACGTTCCCGTGCTGTTTGACGCCGCCCTCGAAGGGCTCGATCTGCAGCCCGCAGGAACTTACGTGGATTGCACTTTTGGTGGGGGTGGACACAGTCGCGGTATTCTAGAAGCCCTGGGGCCCGACGGCCGCCTGTTTGGCTTTGACTGCGATCCGGATGCCGAACCCAATGTCCCCGAGGACAACCGGTTCACCTTGATTCCAGAGAACTTCAGGTTCGCCGCCAACTTCTTGCGCCTTCATGGCGTGAAGCAGGTCGATGGCATCTTGGCAGACCTTGGGGTGAGCTCGCACCAATTCGATGCGGCAGAGCGCGGATTTAGCATCCGAGGAGATGGCGCTTTGGACATGCGCATGGACCCCCGTCTGCCCGAAGGGGCCGACGACCTCATCCAGCGGATGAGCGAACAGGAACTCACCCAGCTGTTCCGTCAATACGGCGAGCTGTCACAGGCCCACCGCGCGGCACGGGCACTCCGCAAAGCCATCGACGAAGAAGGCGCCGAAGGCATCGCCTCTACAGGTCGGCTTCAAACGGTGCTGTCCCCGTTGGCACCACCACAAAAACGCAACCAATACCTGGCGCAAGCATTCCAAGCATTGCGCATTGCCGTCAACGACGAACTCGGTGCCCTTTCAGACCTGCTCAAATCGAGCCTCCAATTGCTCAAGCCAGACGGAAGGTTGGTGGTCATCAGCTACCACAGTTTGGAAGACCGCATGGTCAAGCGCTTCATGAGGGCAGGAAACATGGAGGGTGAAATCGCCAAGGACTTTCACGGGCGCTCATTGGCGCCTTTCGACAAAGTCACTGGAAAAGCCATTGTGGCCGACGCCGAAGAAATGGAACGGAACCCAAGGTCTCGCAGCGCGCGGATGCGCATTGCAGCTCGCAATACCCTCGCCGCATGAGCCGCCGCTCCTCCCGCTCCTCGTCCAATGGCCGGAAAGCCAACCGCCCCCTTTCACCAGGGGAACAGCTCGCCCGCAACATCGCCAAGGAAAACCGCCAAAAGCCCAAAACAAGCCGCCGAAAAGCCGGTCACGCCAAGCCGCTTGAGCCCACTGGTGCACGTCCAACCCGGCCTGCCAAAAAGCCATCGCGGATTCAGCAAAGCGTTGCCCGCACCATGGCCCCCATTCGTCAATCGCTGACGGGCGAATGGCTCGGTGGTCCAGAAGTGACCCGCCACTTGCCCTTCTTCGCTTTTATCGTCGCCCTGATTCTGGGGTACACATACCTGGAGTACCAGTACGAATACGACGAGCGCGCGATCAAAGAAGGACGCAAAGAGCTCCGGGATCTGCGACACCACGAGCAGAGCCTGCGCGGCCGATTTGAATCGCAACTCCAACGCAGCCGCCTGGACGAAGACATGGCAGATGTAGGGCTGACCGCTCCCTCGGCACCCCCCACCACGTTGCCGGCCAAAACCACCGCACCATGAAGAGCGCACATCACATCGCGACCAAGGCGTGGGTGCTCTTTGGGCTGTTCGCCATATCTGGCGTCGCCATCTTCCTGCGCATCATTCTCATCCAACTGGATCCCAGCCACGAGGACATGAGCGCCATGCTCCCTCAAGTGCGCACCATCGATCCTGAGCGCGGGCGCATCCTTTCTGCCGATGGACACCTGCTCGCGGCGTCTGTTCCCAGGTTCGACCTGCATTGGGACCCCACCGTCATCGACACCAAAGAGGAGACACAAGAGTTCCTGTCTGCCTTGCCCGAATTGGCGCAAGCCTTGGCCACAGAATTTGGAGGCAAAAGCGCCCAAGGCTGGCGCAATCACCTCGTGGATGCCCACCGCTCAGGCAAGAGCCGCTATGTGGCCATTGCCCGTAACATCGAATGGGACCGTCGCCAAGCGGTGCAGTCCTTTCCCTGGATCAGCGACAGGTCCCGCAACCGTTCGGGCTTCATGTTTTCTGAGAAGCCACGCCGCGACAAACCCTTTTCACCATTGGCCAATCGCACCATTGGCCTGCACCGTCCCAACGGAGGAAGTGTGGGCATTGAAGCGGCCTTCGATGAAGCCCTCTCTGGGAAGTCCGGCCAACGCTTAATGCGCAGGATTCACGGCAACTACTGGATTCCAGCGACCGACGACTTCATTCAAGTCCCGGAAATGGGGCGCGACGTGAGAACCACCATTGACCTGCGCACCCAAGATGTTGCCACCGATGCCCTCCGCGCTCAAGTGAATCACCATGCTGCCGAATGGGGCTGTGCGGTGGTCATGGAAGTTCAAACGGGCAACGTCGTAGCCATCGCCAACCTGGTTCGAGACCCAGAAACCGGTCAATGTGCAGAGTCCTACAACCATGCAATTGGCACCGCCGTAGAGCCCGGCTCCACCTTTAAGCTGGCCAGTGTCATGGCCCTGCTGGAGTCCGGTAGGATGTTGGCAACAGACACCATTGACACTGGTGACGGTGCATTCCGCCCCACCCAAGGGTGCTCCAAGATGACCGACACCAGTCACCCCGATGGTGGCTACGGCCCTTTGCGCCTCGAAGAAGTGTTTGAGCGCAGTTCCAACGTGGGTACGGCCAAGGCCGTGCAACAGGTGTTTGGCAATGACCCACAGGCTTGGCTCGACGCCCTCACCGACATTGGATTGGGACAACCCCTTGGCATCAAGCTCGCCGGGGAAGGGCAGCCACAGATGCACGCCTCCACTACCGAAAGGTCATGGAGTGCCTGCTCGCTCACCTCCATGTCCATTGGCTACGAAGTGGCCATGACGCCGCTCCAAACCACCGCCTTTTACAACACCATCGCCGCCGATGGCCGCTTGATCCGCCCCCGTTTCGCCGACGCCCTCCTCGACGGAGACAAGGTCACCACCACTTTTGATACCGAAGTCATCTCAGAGCGGGTCGCCAGCCGCACCACCATCACTGCACTGCAGTCCATGATGGAACGGGTATGTGCCCCGGGTGGCCATGGCACTGCGGAAGACGTTTTTAGAGACCGTCCCTATTCAGTTGCCGGAAAAACAGGGACTGCACGGGCCACTGCGTCCGGAGGCGGGTACAAAGGCCACCGCGCCTCTTTTGCCGGGTATTTCCCCGCCGAAAAACCCGCTTTTACCATATCAGTGGTGGTACAAAGGCCCACGGAACACGGGTATTACGGAGGCGTCGTCGCTGCCCCCGTGTTCCGAGCCATCGCAGACCACCTTCATGGAACCCGACCTGACCTGGTCGAGATGGAGCCTGGCTTACTCGCAGAAGTGCCGCGCCTCCCCGTATCCATGAACGGATCAGCCAGCATCCTGACTTCTCTGTACGAAGAGCTCGGCCTACCCTTTACGATCGACAGCACCGCAAATGGCGAGGTCCCGTCCCATGTCGCCGCATCTACCGGAGACGGCTTGGTCACGCTCACCAGCCGGGCCGTGACCGAATCGAGCATTCCAGATGTCCGAGGGATGTCGCTGAGGGATGCCGTGCGATTGCTCGAAACAAGGGGCATGCGCGTCGACATCAACGGACGGGGCACCGTGCGCCGCCAAAGCATTGCCCCGGGAACTGCACCCCGCCAGGGCCAAACCATCCTGCTCGAACTGTCATGAAGCTCCTCAAGGACATCTTGTACGGAACGCGCATCACAACAGTGGTGGGCTCCACCCACATTGCGATCGAATCCGTGGTGGCCGATAGCAGGCAGGTAAAACCTTTTGGATGCTTCGTAGCCATTCCAGGCACCTTGGTGGATGGCCATGACCACATTCCTGCCGCCTCCCGCGCAGGTGCCGCCGCGATCATTTGTGAGCGGCTGCCCGCAGAGGAAGACCGCAAAGAACACGTGGTTTACGTGCAAGTAGAGGAGGCCAGGGCAGCATTGGGCCACATCGCTGCGAATTTTCACGACAATCCAGGAGAACGGCTCAAAGTCATCGCCATTACAGGCACCAATGGCAAGACCACCGTCGCCACACTCTTGCACCGATTGGCCCGGATGTTTGACCGCAAAGCCGGTCTGGTCAGCACCGTAGAAAACCGCATCGTAGACAAGGTTATTCCCGCCACGCACACGACCCCCGACCCCGTCGGACTGCAGCGGCTCTTTGCAGACATGCTCGATGCCGGTTGCACCCATTGCTTCATGGAAGCGAGTTCGCATGCACTGCACCAACACCGGTTGACGGGCACCCCACTCGAAGGCGCGGTATTCACCAACATCACCCACGATCACCTCGACTACCACGGTGATTTCAACGGCTACATCGCCGCCAAAAAATCGCTGTTTGACGGGCTCCCCACCTCGGCTTTTGCACTGACCAATGCAGACGCTCGGCACCACGAAACCATGGTGGCCAGCACCCGGGCACGCGTGGTCACCTTCGGCACACAACAGGTGGCCGACCATAAATCGCGCATCATCGAAAACGGATTGGGGGGACTCCAATTGCACATCGATGGCCAAGACCTCTATACACGGCTCATCGGCGACTTCAACGCATCAAACCTGACCGCCGTTTACGCCGTGGCGCGCGAACTGGGTTGGGACTCGATGGAGACCCTGACCCACCTCTCCTTGCTCAATGCACCCGATGGTCGGATGCAACAGGTGCAATCCAAGGATGGACAAATCCACGCCATCGTCGATTACGCCCACACCCCAGATGCCCTGCGCAAAGTCTTGGAGACGCTCAACACCGTCAGACAATCCGGAACAGCTGTGGGCGCCACAGGACAAGAAGCACGCATCTTATGTGTTGTGGGTTGCGGTGGTGACCGCGACCGCACCAAG
>CAJQJX010000104.1 GCA_905478795.1 uncultured Flavobacteriales bacterium | reverse complement strand
GTCTTCACATGCCGCATAGGTGTACAGGATGGAGTTGCCCCAATCGGGTGCAGTCACATCCACCAAGGTGATGGTTTGGTCACAAGAAGACAAGGCCATGTTGCCGCAGTCGTCAGTGGCTTGAGCCGTCCAGGTGCGGGTAAAGGCATACGTATTGCCACATCCGGGGATGGTGTCGTGATCAGCATGGCTGATGCTCACTTCAACAGGTCCACCGCAGTTGTCGCTCGCCTCATAAGTAGGCTCTCCCGTAATGGAGGGCAGTGTGGAGGCGTCGCACAATGCATCGGCTTCCACTGAGGCGTCGGCGGGACAGGTGATGGACACTTCCGGTGCTGTCAAATCTTGGATCAAGATGGTTTGGACACACGTTGTGGTGTCGGTATTGCCGCAGTGGTCTGTGGCAACAGCCATCCAAGAGCGCTCCAGCAATTGGCTTCCGACACAGAGGTCGGTGAACACATCGCTGTGGCTGATAGAGACTTCTGGATTTTCGTCACAGTTGTCTGTAGCTGAACCGGTCGCCATACCCAGCGTCTCAACCGAGATGTCGGCCAAGCAGTCCGCGTCTACGGCGATGGAGTCGCTCGCAGGACAAGAAATGCTCACTTCGGGGGCCACGGAGTCGGTCAAGTTGATGACCTGCTCAAAAGTGGCGCTGTTGCCGCAGTCGTCGGTGGCTTGGTAAATCCGCAAGATGCTCCCTGCACAAGCGCCGCTGACCGGATTGTTGGTCAGGACAGTGATGGCGGCTTCGCTGCAGTTGTCCGTTGCATCGACGGCGTACAGCGCATCGTCTTCATAAACGTCGCATGCCATGGTGACCATGGCTTCACCTGTCAAGACAGGGACCGTCTGGTCTTCGATTGAAATGGTCTGCTCGCAGCTTTCAGTGGTTTGGTTGCCGCAGTCATCAGTGGCTGTGGCCGTCCATGTCCGGGTAAAGGACAGGTTGCCTACACAGGTGCTGACCGAATCGGAGTCGCTGTGTGACATGGAAACTGCGGGCATGCCCGTGCAGTTGTCAGAGGCCACAATCACAGGAATTCCGAGGGCAACAGGATCGGTGTTGGCATTGCAGTTCTCGTCAGCCAAAAGCAAGGTGTCGGCGGGGCAGGTCAAGCTCAATTCAGGAGCGATGAGGTCTTGCACCACAATGATTTGCTCGCAGGTGGCTGTATCGGTGTTGTTACAGTGGTCTGTAGCGACCGCAGTCCAGGTCCGAGTAATGATCTGGCTTCCTGCACAAGGCGTCTCAATGGCATCGCTGTGAGAAATGCTCACCGCGGGGGCTTCGTCGCAGTTGTCTGTTGCATCGGCGCTGGCGGAACCAAGGGCTTCAATGCCAGTTTCCGCGAAACAGGCGGCGTCCACTTGCAAAGAGTCTCCTGCAGGGCACTCAATGGTGACCTCTGGAGCAACGTCGTCTGTCAACTGGATCAATTGATCTGCAGTAGATGTATTGCCGCAATCATCGGTGGCACGGTAGGTGCGCAAGATGGAGCCAGCACAGCCCTCATCGAGGTCCGTCTGACTGTCAATGATGAGCGCAACAGCGCTGCAATTGTCTGCTGCGCTGACCGCGTACAATTGCGCGGGATCGTAGGTGTCGCAGGCCACCTGAATGGTGTCGCTTACCGTGATCATGGGTGCAGTATTGTCTTCAATGCTGATGGACTGGGCGCAGGTGGCAGAAGCCATATTGCCACATTCGTCCGTTGCCGTCACCGTGAAGGTTCGCACGAAGGCGTAGGCGCCTTCGCATGAAGAGGTGGTGTCAGAATCTGCGTAGGTGGTGTTCAATTCCACACTTCCACCGCAGGCATCTGCAGCATCGATTTGTGGCAATCCCAGAACATCTGTGCCTGTTGCAGCGGCACAATTGGCATCGGCATACAACACAGTGTCTGCGGGGCAAGCGATGCTCAATTCAGGAGCGATGAGATCCAATACCGTGATGGTCTGGATGCAAGTGGCCGAGGCTGTGTTCTCACACTCGTCTGTGCCAATGGCGGTCCATGTCCGGACGATCGTCATGGCACCCGTACAGGTGGAACTGACGTCATCAGAATGGGTGAACGACAGGGTAGGGGCGTCATCACAAGCGTCTTCTACCGATGCTGTGGGCATGCCCAATGTGGCAACGGTGGTGTCGACGATGCAGTCGGCGTCTACTTCGAGTTGGATGTCATCGGGACAATCCGTCAAGGTGACCACCGGAGCGATTGTATCGATCAGGTTTACAGCTTGCTCATAGTAGGCCACGTTGCCACACTCGTCTTCTGCGCGGTAAGTTGTGTAGGCCACACGTGGGCAAGTTCCCGTGACAATTTGAACCGAGTCGATGGTCAATGAGACCTCTCCACAGCTGTCATCAGTCGTGATGTCATAGATGGTGTTCTCGTCATAATCAGCGCAGGCAATGTCGTAGTCCTGGGGACCGCTCATGCTTGGCGCGGTGGTGTCTTCAATCACAAAGTCAAAATCGATGTCGCTGGCATTGCCGCATTCATCGGTGGCTGTGAAGGTGTAGGTCACAGAACCGGTTTCTCCGCATCCGCCTGTCATGCTGGCCATGACATAGGACCAGCTAACGTCTCCACAGAGGTCTGTGGCTTCGGCCCCGGCGTGGCTGGACAGCCAGTTAGAGAGCTCGGTTTGGTTGCCTTCGCCATCACATTCTACCAAGGCATTGTCTCCACCTGAGATGACCGGAGGAGCGGTGTCGATGATCGTGATGATCTGGGTGTGTGAGGTGGTGTTGTTGCAAGCGTCGGCTGCAATCCAGCTCCGCTCAATGGTCTGGCACCCTGGTGCAGTGAATGCCGTTACGACTTCTCCATTGAAGGTTACCGTTGGGTCGCCCGCTCCTGTGCAGTTGTCGCTGGCTGTGATGCCCGTGGTGGGAGGCAAAGCTTCGCTGCACTCCATGGTAACATCGCCAGGAGCGTTGTCAAACGTAGGAGCAATGGTGTCCAAGAAGGTGAAGGTTTGATCCACGTGCACTGTCGTGGCACAGGCCGTATCCACCAATGAGTAAGTCAAGATGACCTGGTCGTCGCACAAGGGCTCAGAGTTGATGGTGCAGTCCAGGTTCACGAGCACGTCTCCGTTCGCACCTGATGCGGGCTGTCCCAAAATTTGTCCCTCCCATGCGAACCAACCACCCGCACCGTAATCACAGTTGCGGTCATTGGCCATGTCACCTACTTGGAATCCAAAGTATTCGTTGAATGGGGCATGGTTGAGGAACAACAGGCTGCCTTCCAAAGCACCGGAACCGGTCAAGAAGCTCTGGTCGTTCTTCATGGTATAGATGGTCCATGAATCGGTTACATCAGAAGTGGGCATGCAGTCCATGGCGGTCTTGTATCCGCCGGTCCAATCCGCTCCGGTAACGCCATTTTCATAGGTGATGTAGACCTCCCAGATTTCACTGGCGTCTTGTGTACCCCGGACTTCTCCTTCTAGAACAGCAGTGTTGCTGTTGGGATATTCAGTCAGGGTCAAGCCTGCTGCTGTTGGAACATAGTAAGTGGAGTTCAAACCGAAGTTTTCGACGCCAAAGAGGACGATGGCTCCGTCTTCTCCAATGCCCATCGCTGTCGTGGCATTGCACACGTTTTCTGTGAGGCGGCGTGCTGCCACTCCGCAGCTCACTCCGACGGCTTCGCCGGTACAAACGTTCGTTGCGGTCAGGTCGGTTTGGCAGGAGACCATGTCCAAATCCTCTGGACAGTCCAAAACTTGGTCTTCGAGTTCAACATCCAACACCAAGCATGCTGGGGAGCAGAAATCTCCCAAAATATTGCCGTCGCAGTCGTAGCCTGCTTCAGGGCCATCCCCGTTGCAAACGCCGCACTCGTCTTCTATTCCAATGCACGTGTCTTCTGTGTCGCAGACTCCATCATCGTCGGCGTCTTCCAAACAGTCGCCACCGCAGTTTCCAAGTGCATCATTTTGGTTGCCTTCGCAATCGCAGTCACCATCGGGGATGCCAGATCCACCGCATACTCCGCATTCGTCGAGGCTGGCGCATGAACCATCATCAATGGTCGCGGTGATGTCATAGTTGCAAGCCGTGGTTTCTGTGCAACCGGCACAGGACTCGAATTCGCAAGATGCGTCATCGTTTGTGGCGGCAGCGTCATAGTTGCAGGCTGCTTCATTGGTACAACCGTCTAACTCGAGGCTGTCACAGATGCCGTTCTCATTGGCGTCGGCGGCACAGTCGCCTCCACAGACGTCGAGGGCGTCGACTTGGTTTCCGTCGCAGTCGCAGTCACCAACTGGGATCTCTGAGCAACCGCACTCATAGACGGCTCCTGGGCCATTGCAGACTCCACAGTCGTCGAGGTCACCATCACAAGTGTCTACATCGTCGCAGATCCCGTCGTTGTCGCTGTCATTGTTGACCGCGAGTCCGCCTTCACAAGATTCACAGGGTTCGTCGGCGAAGATGCAAGAACCGTCATTGGTGTCGGCGCCTTCATCAAAGTTGCAGGCCAAGATATTGGTACAACCATTGATCGGAAGGGAGAGGGGGAGGTAAACCGTACCCCCGATGTTGTCTCCTTCGAGGAACACTTGGACATTCAGGTTGCCAGAAAGGTCTCCATTGGTGGTGAATTGAGCGATCAGAACCCGTTGGTCTTGACCAGCGATACCATTGGATGCGCTGGGGAGGGTAAACCAACCTCCACCAGTAAGGTCATCAATGGCAAAGCTCCCGCCGTTGATGGCCGCTTCTGGCTCAAAGTCGGTGACCCATGAATTGCTACCAGACTCAAGAATGGTGATGCTGGACTGCCCCTCTGAAGCCAAAGCTGGCCCATCAATTCCAATGGTGACGAAGCTGTCAAATTGATTGGATGGGAAGTCGTCCCACACGGAGGAGATAATGCCGGAAGGGGTAATGCCCCCTAGCGGAGAGGATTGGAAAAAGTCACCAGTAGTATTGATGCTCATGGGCTCGTTGATGTTCCCATAAACACTGGATACTTTGTCGAGCTCTGAATTCGTGGTGATGTAAATGCGGTAGGTGCTGTAACCGGATAAATTGACATCAGCCAATTCACCTATATCCTCGGCTACGGTATCAATTTCAACCGTGAACTCGGACAGCATCTCGATTTGGGCGGGAGTCAATTCCGATGGTTCAGTAGAGAGAAAAGCGTCCAAATCCTGACTCCAAAGAGGAGCAGAGAAGGACAGCATGAACAACATTATAGTTTGGCGAAGTGAGAGCATTGTTTGTAGGGTCAAGCGCATTCAGTCCAAAAATTGAACTGATTGGTCTATTTATATATGCCGCGTACAAAATTTATAGCTCTGAAAACATGATATAATTATTTCTATCGATGAAAAATATACTTTCGTCGGACGCAGTTTATAGTCGTTTCATAGAGCTGACATCAGCTTTGGTTTAAGGCATTAAAAGCTCTCGATGTGCCCTTTATAAGGTCGCGGTATTGGGCACTCTTGCGAACGGGGGCAGCGCTATCTTCGCACTCCATGCAGAACATTGTCCTTTTTGGCCCTCCGGGCGCGGGTAAAGGCACCCAGAGTGCATTGCTAGTCGACCATTTTGGGTTTGTGCACCTTTCTACGGGAGACATTTTTAGGTCGAACATCAAAGGGGGCACAGAGCTGGGCCAGATGGCGAAGACCTATCTGGACAATGGAAAGCTGGTGCCCGATGACGTGACCATTCGAATGCTTGAAGATTCTGCCAACGCACACCAAGACGCCAAAGGCTTCATTTTTGATGGTTTCCCTAGGACAACTGCCCAAGCTGAAGCGCTGGATCGTTTTTTGAAAGCAAAGGGTCAGGCCATTTCGGGTATGCTTGCTTTGGAAGTGCCCGAAGAAGAGCTGAGAACGCGTTTGTTGAAAAGGGCCGAGACCAGCGGACGCGCCGATGATGCTGACCCCAAGGTCATTCAGAAGCGCATCGACGTTTACCATGAGGAAACGGCGCCTGTAGCCGAGCATTACCAAGCCCAAGGAAAGTACAAGGGCGTGCAAGGAGTAGGGAGTTTGGAAGATATTTTTGAGCGTCTTTCCGCTGCCATTGAGGGCCTTTCCTGAGGCTCGGATTAAAATGGCAAGCGAAAACTTCGTCGACTACGTCAAGCTGTGTTGTCGCTCTGGAAAGGGAGGGGCAGGCAGTACCCATATGCACAGGGACCGAATGACCTCTAAAGGAGGTCCTGACGGAGGCGATGGAGGCCGAGGAGGTCATGTGATTCTGAGGGGGAGCACCCAACAATGGACCCTGCTACACTTAAAGTATCGCAAGCACATCAAGGCAGGGCATGGTGATGGAGGCGGCGCAAACCGCCGGCATGGAGCCGATGGCAAAGACGAGTATCTCGATGTGCCGATTGGAACGGTTGTTCGGGATGCGGATAGCAAAGAGATTGTCGGTGAGATCACCGAGGATGGGCAGGAATGGGTGCTGATTCCAGGTGGAAGAGGTGGCTTGGGCAACGACCACTTTAAATCCCCTACAAACCAGACGCCGCGTTACGCGCAACCTGGAGAAGATGGCCAAGAGGTCTGGCGGATTTTGGAGCTAAAGCTCCTCGCTGATGTGGGATTGGTGGGGTTCCCCAATGCGGGGAAATCCACCCTACTCAGTGTGGTGAGTGCGGCAAAGCCCGAAATTGCCGATTACCCTTTCACCACGATCCGGCCCAATTTGGGCATGGTCGACTACCGAGGTGACCGAAGCTTCGTGATGGCGGATATTCCCGGCATAATCGAAGGAGCCCATGAGGGCAAGGGTTTGGGGCTCCGTTTTTTGCGTCACATTGAGCGCAATTCAGTGCTGCTCTTCTTGGTGCCGGGTGACGCAGCTGACATCGCAGAGGCCTACCGCGTTCTGTTGCGTGAATTGGAGCAATACAATCCCGAATTGCTCGAAAAGGACCGGATTTTGTCCATTAGCAAATGTGATATTCTCGACCATGAATTGCGCGAGGAAGTGACCGCAGAGTTGGGCGAACTGGACCATCATTACTTTAGCGCGGTGACTGGAGAAGGGCTGGATCGATTGAAAGACTTGATTTGGCAAGCCATTGCGGGTGACGCTTCTTAAACTGTCGCTTCGAGGTACCTTCGCGCTGGACCATCAACGCTTATGGGAGATACACTCGCGCTCGAAACTGGAGAGGACCTGAGAAAGGTCGCTTTGAACGATTACCGCCTGGCTTGCATCAGCAGGGAGGCATCCTTGTTGGGCCGCAAAGAAGTCCTCACGGGCAAGGCCAAATTCGGAATCTTCGGAGATGGCAAGGAGGTGGCACAGCTCGCCCTTGCACGTCAATTTGGAGATGGCGATTTCCGAAGCGGTTACTACAGGGATCAAACCCTCATGATGGTGTTGGGCATGATGAGCGTGGAGCAATACTTTGCCCAGCTTTATGCCGACACCCACCCCGAACGAGAGCCCATGACGGCAGGCCGTCAGATGAACGGCCACTTTGGATCGCGCATGGTCGATGCGCAAGGAGACTTCTTGCCTTTGACCAAGCAGCCCAACAGTTCTATTGATTTGTCGCCCACCGCGAGCCAAATGCCGCGGCTGCTGGGTTTGGCCCATGCCAGTAAGCACTTCCGGGCCTGTGGAAAGGCCATGAAAAAAGAGGGCTTCAAGCTCAAAGGCTTTTCGAGAGATGGCAACGAGGTGGCCTTTGGTACCATTGGTGACGCAAGTACTTCGGAAGGCATGTTTTGGGAGACCATGAACGCTGCGGCTGTGCTGGGTGTCCCTCTGTGCATGAGCGTGTGGGACGATGGATATGGCATCTCTGTTCCGAAGAAGTATCAGACGGCCCGTGAGAGCATTTCACAGGCCCTCGCTGGAATGGCCTATGGCTCAGAGCCGGGAGGCGCTGGGGATGGTGGGGTGTCCATTGCCGAGTCCAAGGCGGAATTGCCCGGTGGCGGAATTGTGATTTTTAAGGTCCGCGCCTGGGACTATCCAGCACTTTTGCTCACCTATGAAAGGGCGGTCAATATCTGTCGAGAACGCCACGTGCCCGTTTTGGTTCACGTCGAAGAATGCACCCAGCCTCAAGGCCACAGCACCAGTGGTTCACATGAGCGGTACAAGACCGAGGAGCGCCTTGCATGGGCACAAGAATTTGACTGCATTCGCCAGTTGGGTCGCTTTTTGGAAATGGAAGGTGCTGCGACGGAGTCGGAATTGGAAGCCATTCGCGCCGAGGCCAAACAGTGGGTTCGTGCAGAACAGAAATCGGCATGGAAAGCCGTGCGCACCGCTTTGGATGGCGAGCGGGATACAGCGGTTGAATTGCTGAAAAATGTCCCCGGATGTCAGGACCAATCCGCCGCATTGGCCGCCACTTCCGATCCGATTCGGCGCGACGTGCACGAGACGGTTCGCCAGGCTTTGCATGCTACAGCTGCGCAGCCTTCGGACCAGCGTACAGCTTTGCTGCGGTGGTTGGAAGTTCAGGAGAAACGCTGTGGTGAATTGTTTGGAGGCGGACTCCATGCACAAGGACACCACGATGCGACTGCGGTGGAACCCGTTGCTCCAGAATTGGGCGAGGAGATGGTGGATGGACGCCTGGTCCTTCGCGACAATTTCCAAGCCCTTTTCGAGCAATATCCCGAGCTGCTCACTTTTGGAGAGGACACCGGCCGCATAGGAGGGGTCAACCAATCTATGGAGGGCATGCAGGATGCCTTTGGTGAAGACCGGGTGTCCGATACGGGCATCCGAGAATGTACCATTGTGGGTCAGGGCATTGGTCTGGCCATGCGCGGACTTCGGCCTATTGCGGAGATCCAATACCTGGATTACCTCTACTACGCCTTGCAAATCATGCGGGATGACTTGGCTACGGTGTACTACCGCAGCGCGGGTGCACAGCGGGCGCCGCTCATCATCCGCACGCGGGGCCACCGACTTGAAGGCATTTGGCACGCGGGCAGCCCCATGGGCGCCATCGTGCACAGCGTCAGGGGAATGCATGTGTGTGTGCCCCGCAACATGACCGAGGCTGCCGGGATGTACAACACCCTCATGGCCGCGGGAGAGCCCGCACTGGTTGTGGAGTGTTTGAATGGATACCGCAGTAAGGAGCGCAAGCCGCTGAATGCAGGGGCGTTCAGGATTCCATTGGG
>CAJQJX010000103.1 GCA_905478795.1 uncultured Flavobacteriales bacterium | reverse complement strand
GTCCATGTTGTCATCGAGGTCGTTGAATGCCACCTCGGGTTCAATCATCCAGAATTCTGCCAAATGGCGGGACGTGTTGCTGTTTTCGGCGCGGAAGGTGGGGCCAAAGGTGTACACCTTGCCCAAGGCCATGGCCCCCAACTCGGCCTCCAATTGACCACTCACGGTCAGGTTGGCGGCCTTGCCAAAGAAGTCGGCTCCATGGTCCACTGCGCCATCCTCGGTCCGCGGCACGTTGTCCAAGTCCAACGTCGTCACTTGAAACATCTCGCCTGCGCCCTCGGCATCGCTACCGGTGACAATGGGCGTATGCAGCATATTGAAACCGTTCTGATTGAAGTACTCATGGATGGCGTACTGCAACCCATGGCGCAAGCGGAACACCGCATTGAAAGTGCTCGTGCGGAACCTCAAATGGGCCTTTTCGCGCAGGAACTCCATCGTATGCCGCTTCATCTGGATCGGATAGACTTCAGGGTCCGCGTCGCCAAGAACCTCGAGGGTCTTGACTTCAAGCTCCGTGGCCTGCCCCTTGCCTTGACTTTCGATCAAGGTGCCTGTGGCCGCAATGGCCGCTCCTGTGGTCAGTCGCTTTCTCAGCGACTCATCGGTATTGTCGCGGTCAACGACCAGCTGCAGGTTGGACAAGCTGGAGCCGTCATTGATGGAAAGGAATTGGTCATTCCGGAAGGTCCGGACCCATCCACATACGGTGACCTCCTCTCCTGCGAGGGTGGTGTCGAGCAATTGGGAAATCGTGTGGCGCTTCACTTTGGCGTCTTTTGAAGAACTGCAATCACTGTTATCCGGAAGTGTTCCGGCTGAGATGCAAAGATGCGGCGATTCACGCCTTTACCACGCGTTGTTGGTCGTCGCTCGAAACCACACCGTCGCGGAGGCGCACGATCCGGTGGGTATGGGCTGCAATGTCCTCTTCATGGGTCACGATGATCACGGTATTTCCCGCGGCATGGATTTCCTCAAATAGGGCCATGATTTCTATCGAAGTTTTGGTGTCCAGGTTACCCGTAGGTTCGTCTGCCAAGAGTAAATCTGGGCGGTTGACCAAGGCGCGGGCCACAGCCACTCTTTGACGCTGTCCGCCAGACAATTCGTTGGGCTTGTGGTCCATACGGTCAGCCAAGCCCACCTGCTGGAGCACCTCCTTTGCCCGGGCCGTGCGCTCTACTTTGCCTATCCCCGCGTACACCATGGGCAGGGCCACATTCTCGAGAGCGGTGTAGCGCGGCATGAGGTTGAACGTCTGAAATACGAATCCAATTCGGCGGTTTCGGATGTCGGCCAGGGCATCGTCGTCGAGCGTCCCCACATTTTCTCCCGCGAGCTGGTACCGCCCCGAAGTTGGCGTATCCAAGCACCCCAACATGTTCATGAGCGTCGACTTTCCCGATCCCGACGGCCCCATCAAGGCCGTGTACTCACCGTTTGCTACATCCAGAGACAACCCTCTGAGGGCATGAACCTGCTGATCGCCCACTTGGTAGGTCTTCCACACATCTTGTACCTGAATCAAAGCTGGCATGACCCAAAGAAAAGGCACACGCACCGGTCTTTCTCCCGTGCGTGCAAAGCAGTGCACCGCATAAAAATGAATAAGCCTTTAATTTACGTCTCGAACGTGGCTTCGCTACTTCCAAACCCTTGCGCATGCGTCTTTGGCAACTTCTGACTTTCCTCCTCTTAGGCTCCTGCTTTGCTTTGACTGGACAAGTCCAAGTGAACAGCACCTTCACTGCTGAATCTTACGTGAACGACATCTTGTTGGGAGAGGGCATTGAAGCGAGCAATATTCAGTTCACTGGAAGCCCCATTCAAATTGGTCAAATCCTAGGCTTCGATCCGTTAGAATTCCCCATTACCGAAGGACTCATTCTCAGTACAGAAGTAGCGGGCAACCCCGCCAACATCAACATGGGATGTCAAGAGAGCATCATTGATGACGGCCAAGAAGTATCGGGAGACGCAGACCTTTTGAACATCGCCAACAGTGTTCCGGGACTCATAGGACAGAACTTTACCGTCAGCTCCGTCAACGACATCTGCGCCATTGAATTTGACTTTGAGGCCACGGGGGACTCAATAAGGTTCAATTATGTCTTTGGCTCCGACGAATACCTCACTTGGGTCAACACCCAATACAATGACATTTTTGGATTCTTCCTCGACGGCCCTGGCATCGATGGCCCCTATGCCAACGACGCTGTGAACCTGGCGGAAGTGCCTGATTCCGACCCCCAGCTGCCCATCACCATCAGCTCGGTCAACAATGTGACCAACTCCGAATTTTACATCAACAACAACCCCAACAACGTCCTGTGCCAGAACGGATACACCGTTCTCATGACAGCAAAGAGTCCTGTCATTTGCGGTGAAACCTACCACATTCGCTTGGCCATCGCGGATGGAACGGATACGGCACTGGAGTCCATTGTGATCCTGGAATCAGGCTCCTTCCAATCCAATGGTGCTACGATTGAAGCCTCGGCCAGCATTGGTGATTCCCCGATATTCTTGGGCGACACCGTCGTGGTTGAAGGTTGTAACGAAGCCGCGTTTACGGTGATCCGACCCGTTACTACGGTCATCGACACGCTGGACATTTTTGTCTACGGCACCGCTGAAGAGGGAGTTGACTTTGCGACTTTGGACACCACCCTCATTTTTGAGGTCGGCGAGAATGAGCAGCAAATCCCACTGGACGTCTTCGCGGATGGCATTGAAGAAGGACCAGAAACCGTGACTCTGGAGTATTTGTACGTCAACTTATGTGGCGATTCTACTTTGGTTTCGGCCACCCTTGTGATCCAAGACCCTGACCCACTGTTGGTGCAAGTCCCCGACGAAGTGGCGCTGTGCCCACCGGTGCAGATTTCGGCTGTGGTCACCCAAGGTTACGCCCCGTTCGGATTCCTTTGGAGCACAGGGGACACCACCTCTTCCATCGCTTATGAAGACCTAGACCCCACCACGATTTTCTTGACCGTGACGGACGTTTGCGGAGACTCAACCGTCACCCCCATAGACCTGGTCAACCCGACTCCTCTGGAAGTGGCGATCATTCAAGACAACGATCCGTACTGTCCAGGTGACCCTGTTTCACTGAGTACCAATGTGGTTTCTGGAAGTGGAACCGTGAGTTGGGATTGGTCCGGCAACGTTGACAATGCCAATGGGGGCAGCGCCAACGTGAGCCCAAGCACCAACGCCACCTTTACGGTCGACGCGGAGGATGCTTGCGGACAAACCGATGAGGCGGCATGGACCGTTGTGGTCCCGACTTATGAGCCGATTGTGAGTGCTGATGTTACGTTCTGTCTCTATCAGCAGGGTGTTCTTGGCGTAGAGGGAGGCACCTTCTTGTACACGTTCTCTGGACTCAACGGCGTGCCGCTGACTGCTGAAACAGACTCCAATGTGGTATTCACCAACGGGACAGGTAGCATGTACGTGGGTGGCGGCAACACCACCGTCACGGTAGTCATTGAAGATGAGTGCGGCAATACCATTGATGTCGACGTAACGGCTGAGGCCTGTGAGACCATCATCCCAAACATTTTTACGCCGAACAACGACGGAGAGAATGACCGGTTTGTGATTGAAGGGATTGAAGGCTACCCTGGCAGCAGCATCCGCATCTTTAACCGCTGGGGCGGTGAAATCTTCTTCGACGAGAATTACGACTCCACTTGGGATGGCACAGGGGCCGCTGACGGCACTTATTACTACATCTTCGACCGCAACGACGGCAACAGTTTCCGCGGTACTGTTCAGATTCTAAGAGAACGCCAGTAACCACTCGGTCGCGGCCATCAGGCCTTGAGCACACTCCGGCCTGTCATCTCCTTGGGGACCTCAATCCCCATGAGGTGCAAGACTGTAGGAGCAACATCGGCCAGGATGCCGTCCCGAACAGCTCTTCCTTCGGGCTCAATGACCACCACGGGCACCAGATTGGTGGTATGTGCGGTGTGGGGGGAACCATCGTCATTGCGGGCATACTCCGCGTTTCCATGATCGGCAATGATCACGAAACGATAGCCCGACGCGCGGCCCGCCTCGAGCACACGTGAAAACTGGCGGTCTGTCTCCTCGCAAGCGGCCACCACAGCCTCAAATACGCCTGTGTGCCCCACCATATCTGGGTTCGCGAAATTCAAACACACGAAATCGGGGGCATTCTCAGATCCCATGGCACTGATGGCAGCATCCGCTACGCCTGAAGCACTCATGGTGGGCTGTAAGTCATACGTCGATACTTTGGGAGATGGCACTACTGCGCGCTTCTCGCCAGGGAACTCCTGCTCCCTTCCTCCGCTAAAGAAGAAGGTCACGTGGGGGTATTTCTCGGTTTCTGCCAAGCGCAATTGTGTTCCTGATGCTGCAGAAACGGCTTCTCCCAGGGTCATCTCCAAATTGGGCTTGTCATACAGAACCTCAACACCCGTGAACCGTTCATCGTAGTTGGTCATGGTCACGTAGTGCAGCTCAATGGGTGCCATTCCGTGCTCTTCAAAAGCTTCTTGGGTCAGGGCTGTCGTGATTTGGCGGCAGCGGTCCGTACGGAAATTGAAGCACAGCACCACATCGCCAGGACGCACCAACCCGTCGACACCTTCCATCACGGCAGGCTCCACAAATTCATCTGTGGTTCCCGCCCCGTATGCCGCTTCCATAGCCAACGCCGCATTCTCAAAAGACTCACCCTCACCGCGAACCATGGCCTTGTATGCTTTGGCAATGCGGTCCCATCGGTGGTCGCGGTCCATGGCCCAATACCGGCCGCACACGGTCGCAATGGACGCCCCTGTCTCCTCGCACACCGCATCCAACTCGGCGAGGTAACCTGCGCCCAATTTTGGGGCCGTATCGCGGCCGTCTGTAAAAGCGTGAACCACAACATCTGGCACCTCGGCATCGGCAGCAATGCGGAGTAAAGCATGAAGGTGTGCCTGCTGACTGTGCACCCCACCCTGGCTTACAAGCCCCATCAAATGCAGACGTCGGCCTGCTTCTTTGGCCAAAGCCAACGCCTCTTGCAGGGTCGCTTCTGTAGCCAAGGACCCATCGGTGACCGCACGGTCAATGCGCAGCAAGTCTTGATAAACGATTCGCCCCGCTCCAATATTCAGGTGCCCAACCTCACTGTTGCCCATCTGGCCCTCAGGCAAGCCTACTTGCTCGCCATGGGTCGTCAAACGCGCATGTGGATGGTCCTTTACGACCCGATCAAAACAGGGCGTCTGTGCCACATGTACGGCATTGTTGTCGTTGGGTTGACCCATTCCCCAACCATCCAGAATGATGAGCGCAGTTTTTTCCATTGCGCCGCGAAGGTACCCCCTGAAAAGGACCGACCCATTTTTTGCGGTTAGGCCCGTTGACGCCAGGACACCCGTCTGATGTCCCCTCCTTTGATCGCGGGATCATGGGGCGTGAGGATTCCCATTCGAAATAGGTCCAGCGCTGCCCATTGGGGTTCTGAAGCCAAGTGAAGCCAAGCGGCATACATGTCTTGGGACCAACGGATGTCGTCGACCACCACCATCGCATTGGGCGACAATAACGGCTGGAGATCCCGCCATTGACCCCGCAGGGCATCGCCTTCGTGACAACCATCCAAAAACACCACATCAAAAGGCTCATTGGCCTGGATCACGGCGGGTAAAGTCCGCTCAAATGGCCCCGCTTCCACGCTTACATCCATACCGGCATGCTGCTCCAGCCGCCGTCGGGTAAAGTCAGCCAAGGAAGCACTGCCTTCGAGTCCTATGTAGGTCGACCCGACCGGAGCGCCAGAAAGCAGATAGTCTCCGCCAGCGCCCAAACAGGTTCCCAATTCCAATATGCGGACAGGTTGCGCCGCTGCCTGAATGGCCGATTGCGCGGCCGCCATCAGCCAAAGCCCTTTGCGGCGGTCCGAAGAAGCGGACCTGGCGATGCTGCCGATTGATGATTTTCGGGGCCGGCCCTCGGGAGGGCAGTCCGCTCCGTAATCCCGCCATTCCACCTCATCCTCAACCCCTCTCAATAAACGCTCATCCCGGTCTATTCGACTGATATCTAGAGAATTAATTACTCCTCCCCAAGCCTTCAAGCAACGTGAAAAAGCCCGGTGGTCTTGGCTGATTTTGCTCAAGCTCCCCCACCCTTTTAGCCACCCAGCCCACCCGAACAATCCAGAAGTGCGATTCATGTCGGCAATTTCGGACTTCCTTGCCCTATTTTTGCACCTCGAAGGGCGGTTAGCTCAGCTGGTTCAGAGCACCTCGTTTACACCGAGGGGGTCGGGGGTTCGAGTCCCTCACCGCCCACTAATGCCCCTTCAGCGGTGATATTCTTTGTATCTTATATAAAGAAATGCGTGCAGCCTTCAACCGTGAATCATCAGGGCGTTCCACTTTGTTACGCGGACAATGGTGCTTACTCCCAAAAGGAGGAGCGCCTCATTTCTCGCACTTTGTGCACTCAGCAGAATGCTGCGCCCCGCATTCATTGTTCCCAATAGAAGAAATGTCACAATGAGATACAGACTTCTCCTTTTGCTGTTTTTGCCTTTGACTGCGTTGGGGCAAAACAATGACCATGACATTGCCTTCGAATGGATTGAAGCCCAGCTCAAAGGAATCCGAGTAGACTTTGCGCGTCCCCCCATTCATGCGCGGAACCTGCACCATGTATCTCTGGCGATGTACGACGCATGGGCTGTCTATGACGACGTGGCCGAGACGATGCTTTTGGGCAAAACCCTGCATGGCTATACCGCAGATTTCGACGGTATTTCAGAGTCCATCCTGCCATTCTTGGACATCCCCTCTGCCCGAAGAGAAGCGATTTCCTATGCCGCTTACAGGGTGTTAACCCATCGATATGACGGCTCACCGGGGGTAGTCAGTGCCCAAGCCCGCTTTGACTCCCTGTTCACCGCCAACGGATTTGACCCTTCTCTGACTTCGACCAATTATGTCAACGGGTCTCCTGCAGCCCTCGGCAACTTCATTGGCGAGCAGGTCATCGCCTATGGCATTCAGGATGGCGCCAACGAGGTGTTCGATTATTTGAACCTCTACTATGAGCCTTTCAATGACCAGCTCGTCGTGTCCGATCCAGGGAACCCAACGATTGCAGACCCCAACCGCTGGCAGCCCTTGGCCATCAATGGTTTTGTGGATCAATCTGGACAGGTATTGGACAGCTCTCCCCCCTTCCAAAGTCCAGAATGGGGCTGGGTCGCTCCTTTTGCCCTGAAAAACACACAAATGGCGTTGTACGAGCGCGACGGAGAAACCTGGCCAACCTGGCTGGACCCAGGCCCCCCAGTCTACATTGGAGGTGACCAGCCTGCCGATGCGGACAGCATGTACAAGCATCACTTTGCGATGGTCAGCATATGGCAATCACATCACGACCCTTACAACGGGGTCAACATCGATATCAGTCCCGCGAGCTTAGGCAACGTCTCCGCATTGCCACAGAGCTTGGCCGACTATGGCGACTTCTATAACTACTTGGATGGCGGCGATTCCAGCATAGGCCATGACGAGAACCCAGCCACTGGGCTTCCTTATGAGGAACAGCTCGTTCCATTGGGCGATTACACCCGGATTTTGGCCGAATTCTGGGCGGATGGACCCGACAGCGAAACCCCTCCAGGCCACTGGTTCAGCATATTCAACGAAGTCATGACACACCCTGACTTCACCTATGACTGGATGGGTGAAGGCGCAGAGCTTGACCCGCTTGAGTACGAAGTCAAAGCTTATTTGACCTTGGGAGGAGCGCTGCATGACGCTGCCATCGCCGCTTGGAGCGTCAAGGGGTATTACGATTATGTGCGGCCAGTCTCGGCCATCCGTTACATGGCCGATCAAGGACAATCCACAGACCCTGGACTGCCCAGTTACAGTCCCAATGGAATCCCCTTGTATCCTGGGTTTATCGAATTGATTGACGATACGGATAGCCTCGCCGGTCCCGGCGGTGAAAACATCGGCAAAATCAAAGTGTACACGTGGAAAGGCCCTGACTATATCGACGTCTATGAAGCCGAAAATGGCCTGGAAGTACCTGTTGACACCTCCGGCAATATCGCTGGAGTTGGATGGATTCTTGCAGAGAACTGGTGGCCATATCAGCGACCCAGCTTTGTAACTCCGCCATTTGCGGGATATGTTTCTGGCCATTCCACATTCAGCCGTTCAGCCGCAGAAGTGCTCACCGCCATTACCGGAGACCCGTTCTTTCCAGGGGGCATGGGTGAATTTGAGTGCCCGCAAGACGATTTTCTTGTGTTTGAAATCGGCCCCAGTGTCGATGTGACCTTGCAGTGGGCGACTTATTATGATGCCTCAGACCAATGCAGCCTTTCGCGCATTTGGGGAGGCATTCACCCGGTTACGGATGACATCCGCGGCCGTCTCATGGGCATTGTCTGTGGCACACAATCTGTGGATTTCGCCAATGCGTATTTCGATGGTTCCATCATCAATACCTGCGGCATCGGCCCGTACGGTGGTTGCTTGGGAGACCTCGACGGTGATGGCGAACAAACCGTAGAGGACGTCTTGTTCATGCTGGCCAACTTTGGCCACATTGGGCCTCACCCGGCCGACATCGATCTGGATGACCTCGTGGGCACCACAGACTTGCTCATTTTGCTGGGCATTTACGGCTGTCAATGCCCTTGAGGCAGGTTAGCTCCTGACTCCAAAGCGAACAGCGCCTCACCCACGGTGAAAACGCTGCCGAGCACGGCGACCAATTCGCCAGCTTGGCTGTCTTTCAGGGCCTGGAGAAGCGCAGCTTCGACGCTGTCGCACAGCACGCCCTTTCTTCCCGCCAAAGCCGCTTGGTCGCGCAACCCTTCCGCACTCAACGCCCTGGGGACATCTGCCGCGCACCAGTAATGCTGGACTGCCGCTGGAAGACAGTGGAGTGCCTCAGGCACGTCCTTGTCGGCCACCGTAGCATACACGATGCGCAAGGGTCGGTTCAACGCAGCCAGGGCCTTTCCTGTGGCCGTGAGGCCTTCGACATTGTGGGCAGAGTCCAAAATGAGGCCATCGCTCCATTGTTGCCAACGTCCCCTGAGGCCCCAGGCGGCAGGTCCACCGCGCAACACCGCTTCGTCAGTGTCTTGACTGCCCAAAAGGGCCAAGATCCGCCGGGCTACAGCACCGTTGCGCTGCAGCCACTCCGGTCCTGCCGATGCTGCAGGGTCTGGCAACCCATCATATACCTCAACGCCCAACCGCATCGAGCGCTCCAAAACCACGGAGCGGGCCTCGGGCGGCAATACACCCAAGACACAGGGCACGCCTTCTTTTAGGATCCCGGCTTTTTCTCCCGCAATGGACCTCAAGTCAGGCCCTAAAAATTGCTGATGGTCCAAGCCAATGGACGTGATGGCGGTCACCAATGGCGCGGGAAAAATGTTGGTCGAATCCAAACGCCCGCCCATTCCCGTCTCCAACACCGCCACGTCAACCTGGTTGCTGCTGAAATGGCACAACGCCATGGTGAACATGAGCTCAAAAAAACTCGGGATGTGCGCTTCCCAAATGGCCTTGTGATCTTGTACAAAAGCCGTGAATTCCGACTTGGAAATCATGTGACCATCGATCCGGATTCGCTCCCGGGGGTCCATCAAATGCGGCGAGGTGTAAAGCCCCACCTTCTGCCCCCTGTGGGTGAGGGCGGCGGCCACCGAATGGCTCACAGACCCCTTACCATTGGTCCCAGCGATATGAATCACGTTGAGTCCGCGATCCGGATGACCGAGGGCCTCGCAAAGCGCATAAGTCTTGGCCAAATCAATCCGGTAACGCACGGGCCCG
>CAJQJX010000102.1 GCA_905478795.1 uncultured Flavobacteriales bacterium | reverse complement strand
TTGCGTTCGTCGAGGTGATAGATGGCGTAGGCCTGCTGCTCTTCGCCTTGAACGGCAGTAGCGGCAGAATGCTCACCGGGCCGCAGCTCGTTGATGAGGAAGAAATCGGTGCGGTCTAGCTCGTCCACACCGTGGAACAATCCACCAGAGCGGGGGTTGGTGACGCGCCCACCTTGGTTCTTGGTCTCCTCGTCTGTTGAGAACCGCTCTACAGCTTGGACGAAGGTGAGCGAGTCGGCTGAGAGCAGGGTAGAAATGCTGTCCGCAAGGGTGGCAGCGGCTTCGAGTGCGGCATCCGGAACGGCGGGATTCATCAAGACGTGACACATGGAGAATACCTCTCCCCGGATGTTGGTCGTCTTCACGAAATGAAAGCCGAAATCGCTTTCGAAGACGGGGCTAAAAGCGCCTTCGGGGGTGGCGAACACCTGTGCCTCCAGTTCAGGGACAAAAGCGCCACGGCGAATGTCTTGGTAGCAGCCGCCCTTGTATTTGGAGCCTGGGTCTTCACTGTGGCGCATGGCGGCCAGGGTCAAGCTGAGGCGCCCTGCGACGACTTCACTGCGAATGCTGTCGAGTTCAACGCGGGTCTCGAGCTTTTGGGCTTCCGAGAGTGTCGGTTCAATGAGCAGTTGGCTGTATCGGATCTCCTCGGGAATCAAGGGGAGGCTGTCGGCGGGAATGGAGGCAAAATGGTCGGCAATGTCCCGGGGGGTGGCGCGCACCTGCCCTTCAATTTCGCCTTGCATGCGGTCGGCCATGATTTGCTCGCGCATGGGTTCTCTGAACTCTGCCTTCCAAGCGGCCACCGTTTTGCCGTATTCCGCTTCAAAAGCCTCGATGGACCCAAACATGCGCACGTAGTATTCCAGTCGACGGTCGATTTGGGAAGCCACCTCTCCGTCGTCTACCATGATGGAATCCAAGCGGGCTTGGTGCAACAGGAGCTTTTGCAGCATCAACTGGTCCACCACAGGGCAGACGTCGGTGACCGGCATGCCCGAAGCTTCCATTTGGAACAGTTGGGCATCCACATCGCTTTGCAGGATGATCTCGTTGCCGACCACCGCAATGATTTGCTCCAGCTTTTGCAGCTCGCGCTCCTCTTGGGCCTGGACACCGAAAGTGATCAAACAAAACAGGCCAGCGAAGGCCATGGATGCAAAGGAGGCGGTGCGCGCGGTCATGGGGTGTCGTTGCGGTCGGTAGTGGCAGCAGGGGCCGGGGTGGATGCGCCGTTGTCGCCGCTGCTGAGGGCCTCTTCGGCCCAGGCGGTTTGGACGGCTTGCTGGCGCATGGCCTCCAAGGTAAGGTTGCGGCGGCGGTGTAGCAGCAGTTCTGCGATGCGGTCTGCCACCCTTTCCAAAGGGCTCACGGCGCCTATGGGCAGCCTTTCCGTAACCAGGAGCAGTGCACGCTGATCAAAGGGCCTTCCTAAGGCGGTGTCTGCCTTCCATTCGATTTTGGAGACCCAACGGCTGTTCTGCTGTCGGGAAGCGCGTTTTGACTCGAGCGGGACATACTCGCCGAGTTCTGACCAGGTCCACCATCTGCTGGCCTCCAGGTCAAACGGAATGCCGGCATCGGTGCATCGGCTGGCCAAGGCGGACAGCTTTTCGGCGTCCTTCGAAGCCAGCTGCTTCGAAAGGTCACGCACATCGCGGGGGAAAGGTTGATCGTCTGCAAAGACCATCCAGCGGGCGCGAAAGAGGGGCGCATCCAGCCTAAATAGATCGGGCTGAGTGTCTAAAAAATCTTGGAGCTCATCGGTGGTGAGCGATGTATCCAAGTGGTCGCGGAGGTAGCGGTCTTCGTAGGCATGGATAAAGAGAGACTCCCGATATCGCTGAACCGTGCGCTCAAAGTCACGTTCTTCTGCAGGCAGTTCGGTTTCCGCCAAGTGGACAATGGCCTGTCGCTCGAGCCATTCTGAAACCGCACGGGCTGCCAGTGCGGCGCTGTCGGAAGGGGTGAGTCCCGCAGGGAGACCATCGATGAGTTCAGAAGCCTTCAGCGAATGGCCGTATGCGCTTGCGACAACCGTATCGGGTGTCGTTTCAGGTGCTGGAGGCTTACATCCGCCCAGCAGCATCAAAGCACAGTACCATCCGCAGAAGCAGGTGGCACTCGCGGCTGTCGCTGAGACCTGTCGCATCAACGGATGGCGTGCAAGGCCTCGCGGTTGACCACATGACTGTACCGTGCCCGGAGCTCGGCAATCCATGTCTTTTCGAGGTGGTCTTGGAAGTCGGCGATCACCTTTCCGCGCGCTTCGTCGAGGGTCTTCGGAGCGGGCTCCGTGACTTCGCGGATTTCTACGAACCGCAACTGGCCGTCCACTTCTTCTGGAGTGGTGATTCCAGTCGTTCCCAATGCTTCAAAGGCCGCGTCGATGACAGGGTTCATCCCCACCTCCAATCGGCTCTCTTCGATGGTGATGCTCAAGGGGTTTTCGGACACCATTTCACGGCGTTCGGTTTCCACATCTCCACCGCTGTTGGCGATGGCCGTGATCCGCTCTGCCGCCTCCGCATCGGTGCACCGGTAAATGATGGCATTCAAACGGGTCTTCCAATGGTATTCTGCCTGATGCTCCTCCCAGAAAGCTTTCAGGCCGGTGCTGTCTTTCACGGCGCGGCTCCACACTTTGCGGTCGGTGAGTTCAAACAGCAGGATGCCATCGTGGTACTCTTCCATGAGCAAACGGAAGTCGTTGTGCTTGGCTTCCAAGCGGGCGTCCTCGTAGGCAATGACTTGGTCGTTCCCAAATGTGGCGAGTGCTTCGCGCATGAGCTGTTCAGCAGACTGTCCGGTGACATCGATCCGGCTGCGCTTGGCATTGATGAACGCCACAAAATCGGAAACGGGCACTTTGTTGTCGCCCACGGTGAGGATGGCTTTTTTAGCGAGTCCCTTCTTGACGGTCAATGCTTGGAGCGCACTGTCCACGACTGTGGCCTCGATCACTTGGCTCAAACGCTTCTCATCGATGGCGTACCCGTACTCCTGCTTGCGTTTCTCAATGAAGCTTTTGCGCACTTGTTCGGAACGGCTGTCCCGCTGCAACTTCTTTTCCAATTCGCGCTTGGAATCAGCGAATGAAGGGGGCTTTTTGTAATCGAGTCTTTTGATGATGTGCCACCCGTATTGGGTTTGAACGGGAGCGGAAATGTCACCATTGGCGGCGAGGCCAAAAGCTGCTTCTTCAAAGGACTCGACCATGCGCCCTGTGCCAAACCACGGCAGTTCTCCGCCCTTGGTGCGGGAGCTTTGGTCGGCGCTGTGTTGGCGTGCCAGTTCCGCAAAATCTGCACCTGAGGCAAGTTCTGTAGCCAGCGCGTCGATTTTGGTCTTGGCCTCTTCGGGGCCTCCTTTGTCCGCGTCGGGGCGGATCATGATGTGCGCACAGAGCATTTCGCCTCGGGCTTCACGCTTGCCGGTGACCTTGATGATGTGATAGCCATAGCGGGTGCGCACGGGGCCGATGATGTCGCCCTCATTGGCTTTGAAGCAGGCGTCTTCAAAAGCGTAGAGCATCATGAAAGCGCTGAACCATCCAAGGTCACCCCCATTGTCTTTGACGCTGGGGTCTTCGCTACCGCCCCGTGAACGGGCGATGCTTGCAAAATCCTCTCCGCTCATGATGCGCTCTTTCAGTGCCATGGCCTTTCCCCATGACACGGCAGTGTCTGCAGGACTGGCGTCTGCGCTCACCTTGATGAGCAAGTGGGAGGCGCGAACTTCTTGAAGGGTGCGGTCATAGGCCTCGGCGACGAGGGCGTCCAGGAGTTCGTTGTCGACCAAATACGGGCGGGCAAGTTGTTTGCGGTATCCGGCCAGTTCGTTCACGAAGGAAGAGGCGGTGTCCATACCAAGGTCTTCCGCCGCCTTGACCTTCAATTTGAAATCGATGAACAGCTCCATGTATTCATCGAGGCTCTCTGCCGTGATGAGACTGTCGCGGTTGTTCTTCTTAAAAATGTGCGAGAAGTCTTCTGCGGACACGGCCTCACCGGCAATGTTCAAGACGGTTTGGGCTTGAACGTTTCCTGCGGATGCGCAGGCAACAACAGTTAGGGCAAGGACCAGTCGATGGACTCCAGGGAAACAGCGTGGGCTCATTGTTGCGAATTGGACGCCGAATTTAGCGTTTGACGCGGTGCCACGAAGTATTCAAGTGTATTGCTTGACTTCCTTTATCGTTTGTTGACGACCCGGGGTCCCCTAAAGCGCTTTTTGTGGAAGGTTTCTACGCGCACAGTTGTCAATGAACGCGCGACTTTGAAGCCTATGGTGAAGTACATGTCACGCGTGTTGACATTTCCACGAATGGGTTGCCGCTCAAGGTCTAGGCCTTGCTGGAATTGAAACGTAGATAGGCTCGGGGCCTCTGCACACGGGGGCATGTCCGCGAGGTTGGATTGACTCGTCAACGCAAGGCCGAGGGGTGTCATGTCCCAAGGGTTGGCGTATTGGTCCCGGATGTCGTCCAATCGATCGGTCCAAGTCCAGCGCCACAATCCGTTCAACGTAATGTGCCAAGGTCGTCCTGAGCCATTGTCGATCGACACCGTCCAGGACAGCCCCATGGGCAGGGTGGCCACGTATTCTGCGTAGGTGTCGCCTTCGGTGCGCATGCTCCTCAGGTCGTGCCATTCTCCAGGAGTGGTGTATCCCATTTCGATGAGCAGGTCATAGCAGGCGTTGTCGCGATCGACTTGTGCCTGGGGGGCATGATGCAGCAGGGCAATCCCAGCATGTGCTCGAAGGCTGTGTACCATGGTCAAACTCCCCATCTGGCCACTGAGTCGAAGGAGGGGGTAATCCGCACTCAGGGCCCACTCCGTCATTTCGTTCTTGAAGTGAAGGTTCCGAACAAAGGCTACTGCTTTGTTGGACATGCTGTCAGCTCCTTGGATGCGGATACGCCGAACGTCAAGGTTCAAGCCAAGCCGCTTTCCACTTTGTTGGAGCCTTGCCCCCAGTCCGCCGCCCATTTGAACCAGGTTCCATTGGGTATCGCTAAAGACGCCATATGATCCTTTGTGTCCTATGTCACCGCAGTAACCGGCTACGTGTGTAGATGTCCCCAGTTCCACGTTCCAGCTTGTGCTGTTGCGGCCTTGGGCATCGACATCGGCAGGCACGAAGAGTGCCGCCACCACGAATGCGAGAAGAAGAGGGCGTGTCAAACACATGGTTGGACACAAAGATACGACGAATTATATAATTTATTCGACTAAATATCTATTTCTACCTACGAATCAGAACTTCATGCGGGTAGACTTCTTGAAGAGTCCGCCCCGGCTTCTGTTGCCGTACGATTTGCGGTTGCGGTTGAAGCTTTGGCTCCGCCCGTTCAAAACCTTGCCATAGGTGATCATCAAGGTTCCATACGCATCGTCGTTGGCCGGATTGCCCCGTATGACAGGGATCTCATCGCCGATGTAGCTGTGCGCAGTGAGGCTTCCTGCTCCAGGACCTGCAAGTTCCAGGTCCACGAGGTTGGACTGCGAAGACAGTGCGGCGCCCAACTGCGACATCTCTGACGGGTCGGCGTAGAATCCGGTGACATCATCGAGGTAATCGGTGTCTGTCATCCGGAAGCCGATCTCGATACCGACATAGAAGTCAGCCGCTCCTCCTCTTTTCTGGCCGGTGATGACCGCGCTCAGACCAAATGGAATCGTAGTAATGCTCAATTCATCGCTGTAGTCCACGCCACCGGTCATCAACTCGGGCAAGCTGTGCCATTGACCATCGCTGGTGATGCCGGATTCAATGAGCTGGTCGCGCACCAGATTGTTGGCATCGACCCTGGATTCTGGATTGTGGTTGACCCTGGCCAAGCCAACGAACCCTCGAATGGTGAGCATGGCCCTCCGCTGTCTTGCCCAAACCAATGGTTTTTGCATCAGGTCGCGCTCCAGTCTGATGGACCCTTCGGTCATCTGATTGCGGAAATGCAAATTCCGAGCGCGGCGTGCTGGGTTTTTGGTGTCCTTGTCGTTCCCGGAAATGTTGATTTGACTGAGGTCAAACCTCAGATGCCACAGGCCATTCTGGTCCAATTTGCGTCGGGCGAACACCCCAAGAGCAGGACGTGAACGCAATTCCTGTAAGTCCCAGATGAAGGGCCGCGCCGTGCCTGCACCATCACCGATATCGCCCATGTAGTTCGACACACCGGCAGCGAAACCCACGTCCCAATTTCCTTGCGCAAGCAGGGCACATGGGCTGCACAGCAAAAAAGCTGTAAGCAGGGTGAATGTGGCCATCGCTCGTGTCATGAAGCAAAAATGTGCTTTGAAACCGGTATAATCAGTGCTATTTCGGGGCATCAGTGAGTTCCTACGTGTGGATAAGTTGAAAGGCGACACGGGAGGGTATACGAGGACTACAGCCTCAGGGTTTCACGAAACGTGCCATTTTGCATCATGAAAAAGCACAACTCCTCTCCGAATGCGCTCTGTCGCTTGCTTGGGGTCCGGCATCCCATAGTGCAAGCTGGCATGGTGTGGTGCACGGGGTGGGAGTTGGTCGCCGCGGTTGGCAAGTCCGGCGGGTTGGGGACATTGGGTGCTGGATCGATGTACCCCGAGGAGCTAAGGGCCGAGATTAACCAGCTGAAATCAGTGTGGAAGGGCCCTTTTGCGGTCAACGTCCCACTGCTTTATCCGGACGTGGAGGCGCACATGGAAACCATCAGAGAGGAGCAGGTGCCTGTGGTCTTTACGAGCGCAGGTTCGCCCAAGAAGTGGACGTCCTATCTCAAAGACACGGGGGCCACCGTGATTCATGTGGTATCGAGTGCGGCTTTTGCTCAAAAGGCGGAAGACGCTGGCGTGGACGCTGTCGTGGCAGAAGGGTTTGAGGCTGGAGGCCACAACGGCAGGGAGGAGACCACGACCATGTGCTTGGTGCCAGAAGTGGTGGACGCGGTATCGGTGCCCGTGATTGCTGCAGGGGGATTGCACGACGCGAGATCGATGCTCGCAGCCCTTGCGCTGGGGGCCAGCGGGGTTCAGATGGGCAGCCGTTTTGTGATGACGCGTGAAAACCCAGCGCATGCGGCATTCAAACAGCGGATTGCGGATGCCCAAGCGGGTGAGACCCGACTCATGCTCAAAGACGTTACCCCTGTGAGGCTCCTTCGGGGTCCTGATGGCAGCTTTTTCGATCAAGTCTCCCAGGCTGAGGAGGAAGGAGCTGATGTACAGGCCTTGCGTGCCTTGTTGGGAAGAGGGCGCGCCAAGAAAGGGATGCGAGAGGGCGATTTGCTCGAAGGAGAGCTCGAAATTGGACAGGTGAGTGCCTTGTTGGATGACCTTCCAGGCGCTGGCGAATTGGTTGAGCGCATCGTCCAAGATTTCAAGGCTTTTAAGACGCGCGATATGGCCCAGGGGTTCTTTTGGGAGGGGTTGGCGTAACGTTTGCAGGAAATTCAAAGGCGTTGGCGGATAACATCCTTGAAAGGCAACCGTTCATCTCTTGCGTGCGTACATCTTGCAGAGCCATGCAGCGTTCCATCATTCAACGGATATCTGGACTGTGGATTTTAATCGTGACGGCGGCCCCATTGGGGTTGGGTCAGGAATGGAATTGCATTCAGGTGCTCAATAACGGAACGGCTACTTTGAATTGGCAGTCTGATGCCACGGGCGCGGAGAGCTACGCGATCAATCCGATGTTGCCGGCTCCTGACTACACGCCGCTGCCTTCAACGGATGTGTTCTTGGATCCAGGCAATCCCATTTCAGACGTTTCGGGGTTCAACCTGCCCTTGTTGACTGCGACGCAGGGGTTTTGTTACACCTTGACTTCCTTGGATGCCGCTGGCAGCAGTCTGGCGGGCCCATCTGACACCCTGTGCACCATCTTTTTGGAATTGGAATCGGGATTGATACCAGGGACGGTTGACCTCGGTTGGAACAGTCCTTTTCACTTCAATCCACCGGCCGGTTTTAGTGGCACTTATGCGGTGGAACAGCTGCTTCCGGATGGTTCGTGGACGGTGATCGCATCGGCCCCTTGGTTGATGGGCAATTCCAATACGTCTTTTCCGGTGACGCAGTGCGAGGGCTTGGTAACCTTCCGGGTGACGCTGACCGAAGATGCAGGTTGCGTCCACCAGTCCAACCAAGCTTCCATCGAGGTGTCCGACCAAATTGATCCACCACCCCCGCAAATCGTCGCGGTGGATGTGGATTCGCTCTCCGGGCAGGCGACGATTTCTTGGGAGCCCAGTTTGGCTCCTGATGTGGCCGGATATATCGTCTACATCTGTTCGGGATCGATCGAAACGGTGCTGGCGACCATTGAAGACCCCAATACGCTCAGTTGGACGAATCCGTTGAGCGCGGCGGGACAGAACATCGAGTACTACAATGTTGCGGGATTTGACAGCTGCTATGTGGGAGGTTTGCCCGACCCGGGTGCAGCGAATCCTGCGTGCACACCGTCGATTTATCTGGACGTTGACTGGACGGAGTGCACCGATGAGGCCGATTTGCAATGGTCGCCGGTGGTTCATTGGCCAAGCGGCGTGAACCGTTATGAGGTCTGGGCCACTGAATTGACCCAAAGCGGTGTTCAGGGAGGGCCTGAGTTGCTCGCTGAGGTGCCCGGTAACCTCAATTTTTTCGAACACCAAGGCGCCAATATTGGCAGCCTATACCGTTACCGCATCGTGGCCCATGCAGAAGGAGTGAATTGGACCCAGTCTTCCAACACGGCAGAAAACTTGTTTTCTTACCCTGGCGGTCCCCAGTGGATCAGGTGGCTCGAAGCCAGTATTGTCACGGACTCCGTAGCTGTGCTCCGGGTCGAAGTGGATGCCACAGCTTCGGAGCCGCACGATTATGAAATCTGGCGGAACGAGCCCTTCGATGACGACTTCGAATATGTCAACAGCTTCAACTCTTTGGGGGGTGTTGTGCAGTTGCTGGACAGTTCCATCCAAGGCCAGGTGGGCCAGTACAAATACTATGTGAAGGTGGTGAATGCGTGCGGAGACAGTGTGCTGGGAACGCCTGTGGCTGAAACGATATTCTTGAACGGCACCGTGCTCGAGGACCGGCTGTCCAATGCCTTGGCCTGGACGCCTTTTGAAGGTTGGGAGGCCCCACGTACGCGGCAGGTGTTGTTGCGTGGCATACAGTTTGGTGGTCAACTTGAAGAGGTCGAAGATTTTGGTCCTTTTGATTTTTCGTACAATGACGAATTGGAGGATCTCATTGGAACACCTGGAGAATTCTGCTACAGGGTCCGTGCCGAACAAGGCGACAGTGGGTGGGCGGCCACTTCGAACGAGGTTTGCCTGACTTTACCTCCGGTGGTTTGGGTTCCTAATGCTTTGGTTTACAACGGATTTAACAACACATGGAAGCCGTCAATTGCCTTTGCCGATGTGACGGAATACAGGATCGATGTGTTCTCACGGTGGGGGGATTTGATTTGGGAATCGCTAGACCCCGAGGCCGCTTGGGACGGCACAAAAGACGGGGCTGTATTGCCCGAGGCATTCTATCCCTACACGCTTCGTTTGCAGGATGGTGCCGGGCGCGTTGTGACGCGGAGGGGACATGTTCAAGTCGTGCGCCGACCTTGAATAAGAGGGGCTTGAATCCCCTTGCAATCATCGGGTTATCGACTATTTTCGCCGGAATATCCGGACGCGTCCCATTTGCTCATGCCCACTCATCTGCCCCACCCCAAGTTTACCGAAGAAGGCCTCACCTACGATGATGTCCTCCTCGTTCCTGCATACAGCGAGGTGTTGCCGCGTGATGCGGATTTGCGGAGCCGATTCTCTCGGAACATCGTGCTCAACGTGCCCGTGGTTTCCGCTGCAATGGACACGGTGACCGAAGCCAATATGGCCATTGGAATGGCCCGTCAGGGCGGCATCGGTGTTGTCCATAAGAGCATGAGCATCAAGGCACAAGCGGCTTTGGTGCGCAAGGTGAAGCGCAGTGAGAGTGGCATGATACAGGACCCCATCACGTTGCCCGTTGACGCGGTGGTGAGTGATGCCCACCAGATCATGTCGGAGCACCGCATTGGCGGCATTCCAGTGGTGGACGAAGCCGGATTTCTCAAGGGCATTGTGACCAACCGCGACCTTCGTTTTGAACACGATCCCAGCCGTCCCATCGTTCAAGTCATGACGTCCGAAAACCTCGTGACGACACCCAATGGCACGGATTTAAAACGGGCCGAAGAAATCCTCAAGGACAACAAGATTGAGAAGTTGCCCGTCGTGGATGCGAACGGCAAGCTCGTGGGACTCATTACGTACCGCGATATCATCAAGCTTCAGGAATTCCCCAATGCGTGCAAGGACCAGTATGGCCGCTTGCGATGCGCAGCGGCTGTTGGAGTGACTCCAGATACTATGGAGCGCGTAGAGGCCTTGGTGGGAGCGGAGGTAGACGCCTTGATCATCGACACGGCCCACGGGCACAGTGCGGGCGTGATCGCCATGCTCAAAAAGGTCAAGCAGGCGTTTCCAAACACGGACATTGTGTGTGGCAACATTGCGACGGGTGCTGCGGCGAAAGCTCTTGTTGAGGCGGGTGCCGATGGCGTCAAGGTGGGCATCGGTCCAGGATCGATTTGCACCACCCGGGTAATTGCTGGGGTCGGCGTTCCGCAGCTTGGCGCGGTCATGGCGGTGGCTGAGGCATTGGTTGGAACAGATGTTCCATTGATTGCAGACGGAGGCATTCGTTACACCGGCGATATTTCAAAGGCGCTTGCTGGAGGCGGTCACAGTGTGATGATCGGCAGCATGTTGGCCGGAACGGAGGAGAGCCCGGGCGAAACCATCATTTACGAGGGTCGCCGCTTCAAGAGTTACCGTGGGATGGGCAGCCTCGAGGCGATGCAGAAAGGCTCCAAAGACCGTTATTTCCAGGATGCCGAGGATGATCTAAAGAAGTTGGTTCCCGAGGGCATTTCTGGGCGTGTTCCTTACAAGGGCACTGTTCA
>CAJQJX010000101.1 GCA_905478795.1 uncultured Flavobacteriales bacterium | reverse complement strand
TAGCTCCATTGTCCCTCTCCCAATGTGCCATGCAGGTACTTCACAGAGCCTACGCCTCGGCTTTCCCCCAGCACCGTCGCATCAGGACGAACAAATTTTTTCCGAAATGCCGTTGTTTGCCCCATAAATCCATGAATCACTTGTTCGTGGCTCTGGGTGAGCATGGTCGGGATGACATCCCATTTGGCCGAAAAATCAAACAGGGTAAAAAAGTCCTTGATTTCCTTCAGTTTTCCGTGCTCTTCTGTGGCATCAATATCACTGAATTCATAGACCATCGGGTCGCGCACAAGCCGGTAATTCCAAAAAGCGAACCCCTGTTCAAAGTCTAACTTTTGCTGGGCCAAAGGGTCTGAGGCATCGCCGTCAAACATGGGTTCACAGATGTCGGTCTCTTGCGCAGAGAGTGCAATATCAAAGCTGTCCGTTCCTGAACACATGGTGAACAAGAAACCGCCACCAAGGACAAAATTGCGCATCTCCAAAGCCACCGCGCGCTTCATTTCACTCACCTTCTGAAAGCCAAGTGAAGCCGCACTCGCCTCCTGCTTCGCTTGCTCCTCCTGATACCAAGCTGCGTTGCGGTAGGAACGATAGAATTTGCCATACTGCCCAGTAAAGTCCTCATGATGAAGGTGAAGCCAGTCGTATTCCACCAGCTTCCCCTCCATGACCTCCGCGTCATACACGATATCATATGGAATCTCGGCATAGGTCAACACCAACGTCACTGCATCATCCCACGGCAATTTGCTTTTGGGACTGTATACAGCGACACGGGGTGCCACTTCGAGCTTAACACGCTGCTGGTTCACCTCTGGGTCCGCAATGCCCTGGAGCATGCGCTGAACCTGCACATCAGCCATGGGCTCAAAGTCAATGCCACGAATGGTGCACTCTCCAGAAATAGAAGGGGCCGCCGGAATCAAGAAACTGCCTCCCCTATAGTTCAACAACCATTCCACCTCCAGTCCTTGCTCCAACACCCAAAAGGCCATGCCGTAGGCTTTGAGGTGATTCGCCTGGCCTTCGTCCATGGGAATCAACAATCTGCTAGCCTGCAAAGAGCCAGAACAAACAAAAACCGCTAACAAAAGAGGAACCAGACACCGCATCTTGATCATGTGTCGAAGATACTTCTGGACCGGCGTGCTTTCCGGGCCTCTTTCACAAAGGATTTAGAATGGGGGCTCCTCTCCCTTTTCGTTCATGCGAGAACCCACCGTCATGGTTTTGGCACCCGCATTGGCAAAGTTCTCGTTGGGCGCCATTCCTCCGCCCGAATCAAAGGGGCTGTCAGCAAAGGCATCATAATCCGAGAACTTGGCGAGGTGCTTGGTGAACTTCATTTTCACCGTATCCAAGCCTCCATTTCTGTGCTTGGCCACAATCAGCTCCCCCATGTTCTCCGTATCGATGCCATCCGCATCCTCTGTAATGCCATAGTACTCGGGGCGATAGATAAAGCACACAATGTCTGCATCTTGCTCAATCGCTCCAGATTCACGGAGGTCAGAAAGAATGGGCCTCTTGTCTCCGCCGCGGGTCTCTACCGAACGGGACAACTGCGACAGGGCAATCACAGGCACATCCAACTCCTTCGCAATGCTCTTAATGGAACGGCTGATGGTCGAGATTTCCTGCTCACGGTTACCCTTACTGCTGTTCTCTCCACCTGCCGTCATCAACTGCAGGTAATCGATGATCACCATATTGATGCCGTGCTTCTGCTTTAAGCGGCGGCACTTGGCGCGCAATTCAAACACACTCAAAGCTGGAGTGTCATCGATAAACAGCTTGGCTTTGGCCAACTTGGTGATCCGACTCTGAAGTTGCTGGTACTCGTAATCCTCCAAGTCTCCTTTTCGGAATTTCTCAGCGCTCAACTCTGATTCAGCAGCCACAAGGCGCTGCACCAATTGAGAAGAACTCATCTCCAGAGAAAACACGGCCACCGGGACGTCATGGTCTACCGCCATGTTGCGGGCCATCGAAAGAACGAAAGCCGTCTTACCCATACCCGGACGGGCTGCGAGAACAACCATATCCGACTTTTGCCAACCACCGGTCAACTTGTCGAGGGCAGTAAAACCGGTGGGCACACCACTGACACCATCCTTGTTAAGACGGGCTTGGTCAATGCCTTCAATGACCTGTCGAATGACAGCCCCCATCTCTTGATAGCCTTGGCGAATGTTGCCCTCTGCGACTTCGAAGAGTTGTTGCTCAGAGCGGTCCAGCAGGTCAAAGACGTCTGTTGTATCCTCAAAGGCCGCTTCAATCGTCTCACCCGAAATGCGGATCAGCTCGCGTTGAATAAACTTTTGGGCTACAATTCTGGCATGAGCCTCAACGTTGGCACTGCTTGCAACGCGGTCGGTGAGTCCAGCGATATAGGCAGCGCCCCCGCAAAAACCGAGCACGCCTTCTTTGCGCAGCTGCTCCGTCACCGTCAACAAGTCAATGGGCTCAGACTTTCCAAACAGTTCCTTTACAGCTTTGTAGATCTCTCCGTGCGCATCCTTGTAAAAAGCCTGAGGCTCGAGAATATCAATCACGGCGTTTACCGCAGTTGACTCCAACATACAAGCACCAAGCACCGCCTCCTCCAGCTCAATCGCTTGGGGTGGTTTTTTACCAATCCCAGTCATACCGGGCGCCACAATGGGTGCCTTGATTGCAGATTTGCGCTTGTTGCTGAGGGATTTGTTGTCGGCCACGATGAAAATGGGATGAAGGACCAAATTAGTCCCCACATTAAGGCGCCACTGCACCCTCTTTCAACCACGCGTCAACACCCCTATCCACAAAGTACCTTTCGGTGATGTCCCAAGAGTGGAAATTGTCCTTTACCTGCGCACTGTTGGCCCTGTTCTGTCTGGGGTGTAGCACGGAAAAAGCGCCTCCGCTGGTCCATTGGATTTCTCCACAATCGGCGGTAACAGTTGACGAGGGTGATGCCCTTGGCCTGAAGTTCAGCATCACAGACCCCGCGCCAAGCCGCGGCGAAACGGAAGCCGCATCTTGGAGGGTCACCATTGGCACCGAATCTGGGACCACCTGGTGGACCACTTCGGGAATCCTCTCTGCAGCCCCCGAAGCTGCTGTTGTGACAGACACCATTGAAACCACTTGGCAGGTCCCAACATCCCTTGCAGGCTCTTCTGGCCCCATTGACTTGCAGTTATCCGCGGTGTGTACAGACGGAGAAGGACAAACTGGTGCAGATTTTGCCGCACTCACACTCAACAGTATGCCATTGACCTCATCGGGACTTTGGTGGGACAACGGGACAAACAGCCTGGGCTTTGTCAACCCTCAAGCCAACACAAACGCCAATTTTTATCCTGGGCCGAACAGCCCGCACGAGATGGTTTACCTAGATGGTGAAGACTTGCTGGTTTGCGGAACCACAGAGGCCCAGGGGTGGCTCCTCACCAATGGCGTACCCGCGACAGAGCCCGTTTGGAGCATCACCCCTTCGGTGACCACCACGGGGCAAATTCGCCATGTCAGGAGGGCACCTTTTGAGTACACTTCCTCCTCATGGGCAGAAATAGGCTGGTCAGACCGATGCACCTGGTTGAATGCATCGGGCCTCACCATGAAAAGCTGGTTGCTCAATTCCGATGAGCAACTCATTGATGGAGGGACCATCGATGGCGATATGGTACTCTTGGCCAGGACCACCGCAAACGACTTGCGCATGATCCGATTCAATCTCGACAACAGTGCGCGTTTGGAGTCGGTGACTTGGACGCCGCAAGCTTCGGGATCGATCGGCCCCGGGGGGGATGCTTGGCTCCTCCAACAGCAGGAACACCCCGTTGCTCTGGAAGCCAACGGCACCTTGCGCTTATGGAATTCCAATGGCGGTGCCACCCCATTGAGCACTTCCAACCTCCCAGGAGAAGGAAACATCATACGCGCAGGACGAATGGAGAATGGTCAATGTTGGGCGCAACGCAATGAAAGCCTCTTCTATTCAGACAACCTGTCCCTGATCAGCGGATGGAATGGAGGGGTTTTCCATGTCACTGCAGACCGTGCAACAGGTCAATTCTGGGTGCTTACAGGAAGCGATGAAGAAAAATCCTGGCAGACATTCACCCCCTCTTTCGAGGCCATTGGGCCACCCATCCTTGCAGGATCTGCCAGCACTTCTGGCAGTGTTTCACACAATAGACCCGGACCATTGTGAGAACTTTTAAGCGCAAGCAACGGTTGACCATTTCTTCAAAGCATTTTTACGTGCCATGTCGGAAATGTTGAAATTCCCCCAAGACAATACAGACTTCAATGTTGCGCTCAGCACCAGTTTGGTGCTGTTTGGTTTTGACGGCGCTCAATTGCAGTTGCTTGTGGCAAGAAGCCAACGCGAGCCGTTCAAAGACGCGCTTTTTTTGCCGAGCCGATACCTGGAGGCCCAAGATGAATTGATGTTGAGTGCGCGCAGCATGTTCCATGGGTTGTTTGGCTATGATGAACCAGAAATCATAGAACAACTCAAGGCATTTGGCGGGGTGTTTCGTCATCCCCTCGGCCGTGTAGTGAATGTGGCTTTTTACGCCCTCGTTAGAAAGGAAGACTTTCTGGCAGAAAAATGGGAACAGTATGGCATGCAATGGAGCCCGATTGACCGGGTCCCAGACCTGGCCTTCGACCACAATGAGATCGTGGCCTATGCCAAGGAAAGGCTCAAGCGGAGGGTCAAACGCCGCCCTGTGGGCTTTCACCTCTTGCCTGAGGAGTTTACCCTGGGGCAACTACAGTCCCTCTACGAGCAAGCCTTGGGCAAAACCTTTGACAAGAGGAATTTCAGAAAGAAGCTCTTCAAGAGCCCACTGCTCTCCGATTTAGAACGCAAGGCAACCGGGCGAGAAGTAGGGCAACACAAAGGAAGTAGCCTGTTCACCTTCAACAAAGAACGCTACCAAAGGATGAAGAGCGAAGGCTACGACTTCTTGTTCTAACGTCACTTCAACGGCTCAAAAAAGCCCCGTATCGGCCCTTGATCAACAGCCGAATTCTGCCTTGAGCGCCTCCACGCAATCCAACTCCTCCCAAGGGAAGAGTTTGACTTCTCGCTGCACTGTGCTGCCATCGGCAGCTTTGAATTCCTTGGTCACAACCTCACAGGTCCGGCCCATATGCCCGTAAGCGGCTGATTCAGTGTAAATCGGAGTGCGCAAAGCGAACCGCTGCTCAATGTCATAGGGGCGCATCGGGAAAATTCCTGAGATGCGCTGGGCGATTTCACCATCTGTCACCCCCACTTTGGAGGTGCCATAAGTATTGACATACAAGCCCACAGGGTCGGCCACTCCAATGGCGTACGCCACTTGGACCAACACTTCATCGCACACACCAGCCGCCACAAGGTTCTTTGCAGCGTATCGGGTAGCATAAGCAGCGCTCCGGTCGACCTTCGAGGGGTCCTTTCCACTAAAAGCACCACCACCGTGGGCGCCACGTCCGCCATAGGTGTCCACAATAATTTTGCGTCCCGTCAGGCCTGTATCACCGTGTGGGCCGCCAATCACAAACTTGCCAGTCGGGTTTACGTGCAATTTGTGGTCTCCCTTAAACAAGGCTTTCACCCGCTCTGGACAATCGGCCAAAACCCGTGGAATCAGAATCTCGGCCACATCACGCTTAATGTGGGCCAACATCGTAGCCTCATCGGGATCAAAATCATCGTGTTGGGTAGAGACCACAATGGCTTCCACGCGCAAAGGCGTATGGTCGTCAGCATACTCTATGGTCACCTGGCTTTTGCTATCCGGACGTAAATACCCCATTTCTCCTCCCTCACGGCGCAACTCTGCGAGCACCTTGAGCAAACGATGGCTCAGGTCCAAAGGCAATGGCATATAGTCGTCCGTTTCGCGGCAAGCATACCCAAACATCATGCCTTGGTCGCCTGCTCCTTGCTCTTCTGGAGCGGCGCGCTCCACACCTTGATTGATGTCTGGGCTTTGCTCGTGAATGGCACTCAAAACGCCACAACTGGCAGCGTCGAACATGTACTCACTCTTGGTATACCCAATGCGCTGAATGGTATCACGCGCAATCTTCTGGACATCGAGATAAGCGGAGCTCTTGACCTCCCCTGCCAAGATCACTTGCCCTGTGGTCACCAGCGTCTCGCAAGCCACCTTGGATTGAGGGTCAAAAGCGAGAAAGTGATCAATCAGTGCATCTGAGATCTGATCCGCCACCTTATCGGGGTGTCCCTCACTGACAGATTCGGAAGTAAAGAAATAAGACATATTGGCACGTTTGGAGGCGCAAGTTCGTGATTGCAGCTCGCAAAACGGGTATCTTTGTTTTGCTTATCGCGAAAGACGGAGGGATCGGCCCTGTGATGTCTTGGCAACCCGTGTAATGAGGGCGGGTGCCAAATCCGACTTCTGCCTTTTGGTAGGGGAAAGATGAGCGCATGGAACACCTGTTCCGTCTGCTTTCGCGCATGGCCTGAATATCCGACATGCGACCAGACATCGTTCAACATTCCGCTCAACGCATCCTCGTTCTCGACGGGGCCATGGGCACCATGATCCAGCGTCACACGCTGGATGAGGCTGATTTTAGGGGGGACCGTTTTGCAGAGCACCCCTCCCCCCTTAAAGGCAACAATGACCTCTTGGCCCTGACCAGGCCGGACATCCTACGCGCCATACACGACGCGTATTTTGAAGCTGGAGCCGACATCGTAGAAACCAACACTTTTAGTTCCACCACCATCGCTCAAGCCGACTACGGCTTGGAGTCGGCAGTGTGGGACTTGAATGTCACCTCTGCAGAAATTGCCCGAGCTGCCGCAGACTTTTGGACAGCACAAACCCCGGACCAACCGCGTTTTGTAGCGGGCTCCGTAGGGCCCACCAACCGCACGGCTAGCATCAGCCCCGACGTCAATGACCCAGGGTACCGTGCGGTCACCTTCCGCGAATTGGTCCATGCTTATCGCGAGCAGATGGAAGCCCTTATGGTCGGAGGCGTGGATACGTTACTCATAGAAACTGTTTTTGACACGTTGAATGCCAAAGCTGCCCTATTTGCTGCAGAAGAGGCCTTTGACAGCCAAGGACGACGTATCCCCATTATGGTCAGCGGGACCATCACCGATGCTTCCGGACGCACCTTAAGCGGACAGACCGCCGAAGCTTTCTGGATTTCCATGAGCCATGCTCCGTTGTTCTCCATTGGACTCAATTGCGCGCTTGGGGCTGAACAATTAACCCCCTACCTCGAAGCACTATCGGCCAGAGCACACTGCGGCATTTCAGCCCATCCCAACGCAGGGCTCCCGAACGAAATGGGAGAGTATGAACAAGGGCCAGACGCCATGGCCATGCAACTCCAAGCCTTTCTAGACAAGGGCCTTGTCAACATCCTTGGCGGATGCTGCGGCACGACCCCTGAGCACATTCGCGCCATCGCTGAACTCGTTCGAGGAAAAAGCCCGCGGACCATTCCTTCTCACCCCACATCCGCATCCACATGAGCCGTCAACGCCCACTGTTGTCATTGAGCGGACTAGAACCCTTGTGGGTGACCCCTGAGTCCAACTTCGTCAACATCGGAGAACGCACCAATGTGACCGGTAGCCGCAAGTTCTTGCGCCTCATCCAAGAAGACCGGTTCGAAGAGGCCGTTGAAGTCGCGCGCGAACAGGTGGAAGGCGGCGCACAGATCCTGGACGTCAACATGGACGAGGGCATGCTCGACTCGGCAGCTTCCATGAAACGGTTTCTGAATCTGATCGCTGCAGAGCCCGACATTGCCCGCATCCCCGTCATGATCGACAGTTCCAAATGGGAGGTCATCGAAACGGGGTTGCAGTGCGTCCAAGGAAAAGGCGTCGTGAATTCGATCAGTCTCAAAGAGGGCGAGTCCGAATTCATGCGCCAAGCAGGGAGCATTCGCCGTTACGGCGCGGCCGTCATTGTCATGGCCTTTGACGAACAAGGCCAAGCAGACAATTACGACCGCCGCATCACCATTTGTGAGCGCGCTTATCGCCTGCTCGTAGAACAAGGTGGATGGGACCCGAGGGACATCATTTTTGACCCGAACATTTTCCCGGTCGCCACCGGTATGGAGGAACACCGCCGGAATGCCCTCGATTTTTTCGAGGCCACGCGTTGGATTCGGGAAAACCTGCACGGAGCCCACGTCAGCGGTGGGGTCTCCAACGTGAGCTTCAGCTTCAGGGGCAACCCCGTGGTCCGCGAAGCCATGCACAGCGCATTTCTGTTTCATGGAATCAAGGCGGGAATGGACATGGGCATCGTCAACCCCACCATGCTGACGGTATACGATGACATTCCCAACGACCTCTTAGAACGGGTCGAAGACGTCTTACTGGACCGGCGAGATGATGCCACCGAACGCCTGATCGACTTTGCCGAAGGCCTCAAAGGACAAGCGGGGACCGTTGCAAAGAAAGACGACGCCTGGCGCAATGAACCTGTGGAAAGCCGCATCAGCCACGCCCTCATCAAAGGCATTGCTGAACACATCGAAACTGACATAGAAGAAATCTTCCATCAAATTGGGTCACCGCTGAAGGTCATTGAAGGTCCGCTCATGGATGGAATGAACGTGGTCGGCGACCTCTTCGGAGCCGGAAAAATGTTCCTGCCTCAAGTGGTAAAGAGTGCCCGCGTCATGAAAAAAGCAGTGGGTTGGCTGACGCCGCACCTTGAAGCAGCGGCCGAAGGCACACGACAAAAAGCGGGCAAAGTTCTGCTCGCTACCGTGAAAGGGGACGTTCATGACATTGGCAAAAACATCGTGGGCGTGGTCCTCGGATGTAACGATTACGATGTGATCGATCTCGGGGTGATGATCCCCAAGGAAAAAATCCTCGAAGCTGCATTGGAACACGACGTTGATATCATTGGCCTGAGTGGCCTCATCACCCCATCACTTGATGAAATGGTCGATGTGGCCCGCGAAATGGAAGCGCGTGGCATGGACCTGCCGCTGCTCATTGGAGGCGCAACCACCTCCAAGGTTCACACTGCTGTCAAAATTGCACCTCAACGCTCCGGTGCCGTGGTTCATGTGAATGACGCATCGCGTGCGGTCCCCGTTGTAGGACAGCTGCTTGGCAACAATTCAAGAGAGGGGTATATCCTTGGTGTTGCTGAGGACCAAGAAAAAGTCAGGACCCACTATGCCCGGGATCGACAGCGCAAGACTCTGCTCCCCCTTTTGGAGGCGAGGCGCAAGGCTGGCTCCATTCTAGAAGGACGGATATTCGATTCTAACCATTGTCCAACGCCAGCATCGACAGGCGTCCAGGTGTTGCGCGACATGGCCATCTCCGACTTGCGTCCTGTCGTGGACTGGGCACCCTTCTTTCGCAGCTGGGGACTGCACGGCAAATACCCCGACCTGCTCGATGACCCCATTATCGGGGAGGAAGCAAAGAAGCTCAAAGTCGATGCCGAGGCCATGCTCGACCGAATGGAAGCGGAAAAAGCCGTGCGTTGCCACGCTGTTTTTGGCATCCTCCCCGCCCTCCGAGAAGAGGACGACGTTGTCATCAATGACGGCGATGCCCGCCTTCATTTCTTACGTCAACAAAGCCCTAAAGCCCATGCGAGCTTGGCCGATTTCATCGCGCCAGCCGGCTCCCCTCATCTAGAAACAGACCACATCGGCCTGTTCTGCGTAACCGCCGGTCACGGACTAGAAGAATGGTGCGTTCCCTTCCGGGAAGACGACGATGATTACAGCGAAATCATGGCCAAGGCCTTGGCGGATCGACTCGCCGAAGCTGCTGCAGAATGGCTGCACCGGGAAGTGCGCATGAAATACTGGGGCTATGCCAAAGGAGAGACGCTGGACAATGCGGCCCTCATCTCAGAAAAATACCGCGGAATCCGTCCGGCTCCTGGCTACCCCGCCTGTCCAGACCACCAAGAAAAAATGACCCTGTGGCAGCTCCTTGATGTGGAAAAGCACATTGGCGTCAGCCTAACGGAGAGCCTGGCCATGTGGCCAGCATCCAGCGTTTCAGGCTACTATTTCGCCCATCCGGACGCCCGTTACTTCGGCCTTGGAAAAATACTTCCTGACCAACTCGAAGACTACGCAAAACGTCGTGACCAACCCCTGGATGAAGCCGCTCGTTGGCTCTCGCCCATCCTCCTCGACAGACCTGAACACCCTGCGCAATGACCATTACTGAGATCCTGTCACAACCTGGACACAGCCGCTTCAGCATTGAATTGCTCCCCCCCCTCAAAGGGCAGAACATCGATTCCATCTATCAAACCATGGACGCGCTGTCGCCGTTCAACCCTGCTTTTGTTGATGTCACCTATCACAGAGAGGAATATGTCTACCGCGAGGTGGGCCCCGGGCTGCTTCAAAAACGCACCGTTCGGAAGCGACCCGGAACAGTGGGCATTTGTGCTGCCCTCATGAACCGATACGAGATAGAAACCGTACCCCACATCATTTGTGGCGGATTCTCCGTCGAAGAGACCGAAAACGCCCTTATTGACCTCGACTTTGTGGGGGTCAGAAACGTCCTCGCCCTGCGCGGAGACGCCATCCGCAGTGAGGGCAGGTTTAAGGCAGAGCCTGAAGGCCACGCTTATGCCATCGACCTCGTCGACCAAATTGTAAGCCTCAACAAAGGGGTTTATCTCGATCCTGACCTTCGAAACACAACGGCTACAGAATTTTGCATTGGAGTCGCGGGGTATCCAGAGAAACACTTCGAAGCCCCCAATCCCGACAACGACCTCCGATGGCTCAAAAAAAAGGTGGAACACGGCGCTGAATACATCATTACCCAAATGTTCTTCGACAACACCCGCTACTTCGAATTCGTTGACCGGTGTCGCGCCGAGGGCATTAACATCCCCATTATTCCAGGCATCAAACCGCTCACCACCTCCAGCCAACTTCAAATCCTTCCACAAGTATTTCATGTGGACCTGCCAGAGGCCCTCGTCGAGTCAGTAGAGGCCGCCAAAACCAGAGAGCAGGTCAAAAAAGCCGGGATGGACTGGTGCACAGAACAGGCAGCAGAGCTTTTAGAAAAAGGCGCACCTACGTTGCATTTTTACACCATGGGCAAGGCACATCCCACTGCCGAAATCGCCCGACGGGTATTTGGCTCATAGACAGCACCCGCTCCCATCAAGGACAACGGGAAAATTGACGGAACTCTCTTACACTTCCCCCGGCACGGTTCCGTCATAAAAATTCGATATTTCTACTGAAATTGACGAATCTAGGCCACCCTTGTCATGAATGCCGCTTTCAATCAGCACAAAGCCTCCTCAAGGCGAGAAGTCTTGAGACTAGAAGCATTGTCTCTGCTGAAAGACTTTGCGAATGACCTGATAGGGATAGAAGAGATCGATGCGCTACTGTGGGCCGTGGCAGAACGCACCATTAGCAATCTCGGTTGGCAGGACTGTGTCATCTATCTCATGGATCCACACCGTAATGTCCTCATCCAAAAAGCAGCATTCGGTCCCAAAAGCATAGACTACAAGTCAATTTTTGACCCCATCGAGGTGCCCGTAGGAAGAGGAGTGGTCGGAAAGGTGGCCAGCACCGGTCAGGCCATGCGCATCAGCGACACCTCGCAATTCAATGACTACATCGAGGACGATGCCGTTCGATTCTCAGAACTCGCTGTACCCATCCTTTGGGGCCAAGAAGTTCTGGGTGTGATCGACAGCGAGCACCCAGAACGAAATTTCTATCAGGTAGAAGACCAATTGATCCTCGAAACCGTAGCGGGAATCACGGCTACAAAGATCCAGAATGCCCGAAGCATTCAATCGAACTCAGAACTTGCATTGTTCTACGAAAGGAATCCCAACCCTGTGCTCCAACTCAACGAGGTGGGCATGGTTTCCTTCATCAACGAATCGGCCAGACGGTACTTCCACGAACATCTCGACGTAGGGAGTCTATTGGTGCTGCCAAAATTGAAAGATGCCTTATTGACCGCAAAGAAGAAAGGCCGCTTCACACTGCGCTGCAATCAAACAGACCCTAAGACCGGTGAGGAAAGAACAGGAGAATTCAATATTGTACACCTCGATGCCGGTCAATTCAACCTGTATGGCAGTGACATCAGCCACATCGTCGACCTGCAAAAAGCAGCCGAAGCGGCGAATGAAGCCAAATCGCGGTTTCTGTCGGTCATGAGTCACGAAATCAGAACCCCGCTCAATGCCATCTTAGGTCTCACAGAATTACTCATTGACGAAGAGGCCAATCGCGAAGAACAACTTCGACACCTCGCCTATATGGAGTTTTCCGGGCGCCATTTGTTGAGCCTCGTCAATGACATTCTAGACCTTGAGAAAATGGCTTCAGGCAAGGTGCAAGGGGCACCCCAGCCATGCAATGTCATCGAACTCTCTACCAACATTGTCGACTCTTTTCAAAATAGAGCCGAGAACGTTGGCCTTGAACTCAAACTCAACATCGACCCCAATCTGCCGCGTCAACTCATCACCGAAGTCAGGTGGCTTACACAGATCCTAAACAATCTGATTGGCAACGCCGTCAAGTACACATCAACAGGAACAATCACCCTGAATGTCTTTGTGAAGAACCAAAACAACCAAGGTTGTACTGTGCGATTTGAGGTGTCGGATACTGGCCCTGGCATTCCGGCCTCTGAATTAAGCCGCATCCTTCAACCCTTCGAGCAAATCCAAGGCACCACTCAAATTGAAGGGACGGGACTTGGACTGGCTATAGTTCAAGCGCTCATCACAGAGATGTCGGGCACATTGTCAATTGAGAGCGAAGTCAATAAAGGCTCCACATTCTCCGTAGAACTGGATTTACCTCGAGCAGAAAACCAGTCACAATTACAAGACACCATTCCCAGTGTTGATGGACCCCAAGATCTGCAAGCTAGCCCTCATACTGACCATGATAATCCCTCCACCATCCTTCTTGCCGATGACAATGAACTCAACCGATTCGTGGCCAATAAGCTGTTGACGCGATGGGGATACACCGTTGTTGAAGCCGTCAACGGACAAGAAGCCGTCCGTGCCTGGGAAAAACATGGCCCATGCTTGATTCTTATGGACGTCCAAATGCCTTTGATGGACGGATTAGAAGCCACGAGAATCATCCGAAACAACGAGGCCACAGCAGGACTAAAAAGGTCTCCCATCCTTGCACTTACTGCTGATGCAGAACCACAGACCAACGAAAAAATCATCAACGTAGGGATGGACGAGAGGGTCATTAAACCCTTTAACCCTGTTGAGCTTCAGGCCATTATCGCCAGCACAATCGAGTCACTGAGAAACGAAGGGTAGAGTATTTATTTCTTCCGAAAAAACAAACGAATGGGAACTCCACTGAAATCGTAGCGTTCCCGAATTCGATTTTCTACAAATCGCTTGTAAGGCTCCTTAATATACTGGGGCAAATTGCAATAGAATGCAAAGGTTGGAACCTGTGAAGGAAGCTGCGTAATGTACTTGATACTCACGCTTTTCCCTTTATAAATTGGGGGTGGCTGGTCCTTCACGATGGGCAAAAAGACATCGTTCAATTCAGAAGTTGACACCTTGAGTTTGCGCTGATGATAAACATGTAACGCCGTCTCCAACGCTTTGAAAACACGCTGTTTTGTCAGGTTCGAAGTGAAGACTACCGGCACATCTGAGAAAGGAGCCATTTTCTCTTCGAGCTTGGCCCGATAGGCATTCATCGTGTGCTCATCCTTTTCTACAAGATCCCATTTATTGACCACTACAACAACCCCCCTATAGCTGTCCAGTATGTGCCAGAGAATGTGTTGGTCTTGCTTCTCCATTCCTTGGCTCGCATCAAGGAGCAACAGGCACACGTCACTTTGATCAATGGCCTTAATGGTGCGCACGGTACTGTAGAATTCCAAGCTGTCATCCACTTTCCGACGCTTGCGCATTCCTGCGGTATCTACAATCTCAATGTCAAAGCCAAACGCATTGTAATGGGTGTGGACACTGTCTCGTGTGGTACCCGCAATGTCGGTGACGATGTTACGCTCCTTTCCGAGCAGCGTGTTGATCAGCGTGCTCTTGCCCACGTTCGGTCTACCCACAACCGATAGTCTCGGAAGACCCAGCTCATCCGGTTCTTCACGAACCGGCAACAGCCTCATCAGCTCATCCAATAGGTCACCCGTTCCATAACCGTTGTTTGCACTGATACCGTGCAGTATATCGCCCATTCCCAGGCCATAAAATTCCGCGGTCAAATACTCCTGAACCCCAGTATCAATCTTGTTGACAATCAACATGACCGGTTTCCCACTCTTCCGTACCAACTGAACTATCTCCAAGTCCAAATCTGTGATGCCAGTCTGAGCATCTACGAGGAAAAGGATGACTCCAGCCTCCTCCATACTGATCTCTACTTGATCCCGAATCACACCTTCAAAGGCATCATCTGTCCCAGTAGAATAACCGCCTGTATCAATCACCGTGAACACACGGCCTCCCCATTCTGCCCGTCCATACTTCCGGTCCCTCGTGGTTCCAGCTGTGGGGTCCGTAATGGCGTCGCGGGTTTCCGTGAGGCGATTAAACAAGGTCGACTTTCCAACGTTAGGTCGTCCTATAATGGTAACAAGATCATTCATGTCCTGTAGGCTATCTGTACGAGACAAAGCTCGCAAAATTGAGCAAAAAAAAGGGGCCCCCGAAGGGGCCCCAAGGTGGCGTCGACATACTCTCCCGCCGTAGCAGTACCATCTGCGCTGGTAGGCTTAACTTCTCTGTTCGGAATGGGAAGAGGTGGACCTTACCGCAATAGACACCTATCGTTCACGTTGAATTCATTGGGCCTTTGCCTTGAAATCAACAAATGTGTTGACATATTGGTAGAGTAATCGTCTTCATAAGCTTTTGAGCAATTAGTACCGCTCGGCTTTGATGTCACCATCTTTACACCTGCGGCCTATCAACGTGGTCGTCTTCCACGGCTCTCAACGAGATCTCATCTCGCGGCGAGTTTCGCACTTAGATGCTTTCAGTGCTTATCTCATCCGTACATAGCTACTCTGCAATGCAGCTGGCGCCACAACAGATACACCAGAGGTACGTCCATCCCGGTCCTCTCGTACTAGGGACGGGTCCGCTCAAATCTCGAGCGCCCACAACAGATAGAGACCGAACTGTCTCACGACGTTCTGAACCCAGCTCGCGTGCCACTTTAATGGGCGAACAGCCCAACCCTTGGGACCTTCTCCAGCCCCAGGATGTGACGAGCCGACATCGAGGTGCC
>CAJQJX010000100.1 GCA_905478795.1 uncultured Flavobacteriales bacterium | reverse complement strand
GTTCTTGCCGCTGCAACCGACCCTAAGGCGTGCTACCGACAGGACATTTTGCCACAAAAAATGGCGATTCAAGTTCGCTATGCGCAGGAACGCAGTTTTGCGGGAGACGTCAAAGTGTTATTCCGCACGCTCAGCGCGCTGAGGGGATGAACACCCCTCCACAAAGAACAAGAGCTCGCGCATCCGCTCTGCTTCTTCCAAGAGCTCTTCGCGCTCGAACGCATAGGCCAGATTGCCAATCAGCCTCCTGACCACATCGATGGGATGGCAGGGACCACAGCTTTGCTGCCCTACGGGTAAATCTAAATGCCCCAAAAATGCGTTGACCTCATCGGGATGGATGACCCCCCCTTTGTTGAATGGGTTGATGTAGAACAATACGCCGCCTGGGCCGCCGTCCTCATTGAATTCACCCAAGTGGCCACCATCACAATACGCCAAGATGAAGTGGTTCGGGAGATTGACTCCGTGAATGGGCAACGCCAACTCCTGGGCAAGTGCCAGGTAGAGTGCCCCCAAAGCGAGGGAGTTTCCTTTGCGCTGGCTGAGCACTTCGCGCGGTAAAGCATGCGCCGGTTTGGCCGCCCCACCTCGAGTGCCCTCGAACCCATGGTGCTCAAAGAAAATCCGATTGAACACCTTGACTTGCTCCAAAGCAGTCATGTCGTCGTTTAACTCCAGCCAAATGTCTTGCCTGACCCGATCGACCGTTTCCTTGAGCTCCTGAATGGAACGCGTAGGATCAATGTATCTGTCCAGGAGCAATAAAGCTTCCGCCACATGGTGGTCTTCAGATCCGATCCAATCGGCAAAACCACTTCTCACCTCTCCGGTACCCAAGTGGTCAAGCAGGGCTTTGGCCCTGCTCAAAAAAACATCGCCATGGCCTTCTTCAGAAATGGCAGTGCGCAATGGCCGTAATACCGGCTCACCAATCTGCTCCAATTCCTGACGCACTGTGTGGTAGATGCCCTCATCGGGATCTTCCAACAGAGAAATCAACGCTGTGAGTTCTGTAACGCTCATTGTCTTTCAGGTTCGCAGTGGCAAAGTAGTTCCGTGATTTGCGGCCTAATTTGGCGCTGTGGGTTCTTTTCCAAACAATCATGTGGATGCCACGCCGAACCCCAATTTCGGCGGCACTTCCAGCACCAGCTCGAGCACCTCGGACGGGCCCCAGAAGCCCAGTAGCGCCGCTCCAAAAGCGCCGCCATCTGCCCCGGGTAGCGGTGCCATTGCACCCGGTGCCCGCCCTTGGCGCTCCTACCGCAGACCGGGCATGCCACACCATGGCGCGCCTCCTGAACAGGTGAAACAAGAGTTGGAGGCCGATAAGCGGCGCATTCAGCATGCGCTGATTGTCACCATCGGCTGCCTCGTTTTGGTGTGGGGCGCTTTTCTCATCAATCTCCAGTTCAACCTGGGGCTGAACCGATTTGGCAACCGGCCTCTTCGCACCGAAGGCTTGGTAGGCATCTTGTCCATGGCCTTTCTTCATGGAGGTTGGGAGCACATTTGGAGCAATACCGTGTCGTTTTTCACCCTTTCCTCCATGCTGCTCTACTTCTACAGGGGCATTGGATTGAAAGTGCTCTTCTGGACGTGGCTGGGAAGCGGAATCCTGCTGTGGACGAGTGGCGCCAGTGGCAACCACATTGGACTCAGTGGAGTGGTCTATGCCCTCGCGGCCTTTCTCTTTTTAAGTGGTGTCATCCGGCGCCATGCCATTTTGATGCGGGTGGCCCTCGTGGTCGTCTTCTTGTACGGCAGCATTGTCTGGGGCGTCTTTCCTATCGAAGTCGGCGTCAGCTGGCAAGGTCACCTAGCAGGCGCGTTCATGGGCGGGCTGCTGGCGGTCGTGTGGCGCAAAGAAGGTCCACAACCACCGCCCTTGCCCCCAGAGGAGGAAGAGGAGTCCGAGATAGAACCCGAACAGGCTGTGGTTGGGCCTGACCGTCTGCGGTACAGTTCCATCCCTCAAAAAGGGGCCAGAGTGAACGAAGGCCACGACGGAACGCCTCCTATTAAGGACATTTAATCGCAGGATAGCCCCTTAACGCGGCCTCGATAAAAGCAGTGCGGGTTAGGCGTTCAGCATCACGGGCATCACCAACATGAGGATGTCCTCACCGTTGTTCTCCCCATCGTGCTGCGGACGGATGATTCCTGCGCGGTTTGGAGCACTCAACTCCAAAGTAATTTGCTGGGCATCCAAGTTGTTGAGCATGTCCAACAGGAAACGGCTGTTGAATCCGATTTCCATGTCATCACCGGCATAGCTGCACGCTAAAGTCTCGTGGGCCTCGTTGGCGAAATCCACGTCCTCCGCGCTGATTTTAAGGCTGCTCCCTGCCAATGACAAGCGCACCTGGTGCGTGGTCTTGTTGGCGAAGATGGATACCCTGCGAATGCTGCGCTGGAAGTCCTTCCGATCAATGGTCATGCAGTTCGGATTCTCCTTTGGAATCACCGCTTCATAGTTCGGATACTTGCCTTCAATCAAGCGGCACACCAGGTCCATTTCCCCATACTTGAAGTGGGCATTGGCTTCGTTGAAAGACACCACCACTTCGTCTGTCATGGGCAAGGTTCCCTTTAACAGATTGAGGGGCTTCTTGGGGACGATCATCTCCGCGTTCTCTGGCGCAGAAGCATCGTTCCTGGCATATCGTACCAAGCGGTGCGCGTCCGTCGCCACAAAGCTCAAATGGTCGTTGCGCAATTCAAAGAAGATGCCACTCATCACAGGACGCAGGTCGTCGCTACCCGCCGCAAAAAGCGTACGAGACACCGCTTCGGCCAAGGTGTCCGAATTCAACGTCACTGAAGTCGCGTCCTCCAATTCTGGCGTGCGGGGGAATTCATCGGCATGTGCTCCGGCCAGTTTGTACTTACCGGCTTCGCTGGTCAGCTCCACTCCACAGGTCTTTGTATCGACCTTGAAAGTCAAGGGGAGGTCCTCGAAAGTCTTGAGGATGTCGAGCAACATTTTTGCAGGAATCGCAATGGCGCCCTCTTCCTCCGAAGTCACCTCAACCGCTGTGGTCATGGTCGTCTCAAGGTCACTGGCGCTAATGGAGGCCTTGCCCGGTTTAATGTCGAACAAGAAGTTGTCCAAAATGGGCAACGTATTGCTGCTGTTGAGCACGCCGCTGATGGCCTGAAGTTGGCGGAGTAAGGCTGTGCTGGATACGATGAACTGCATGCGTTTGATATAGGACATCGAAAATACCTTCAGCACTATCCCCAACCGCCGCTCTAGCCCGCCACTTTTTCACAACCGATGCACCGGAACCTGTCCATGCCCCCACTTTGATGGACATCCCTCTGCACCTTACATTGTAGCCATGAAGTTAACTGCCACGCCCACACTGTTCTCCGTATGCTTGATTGCACTGCTCAGCATGCCTATTTCGGCTGTTGCACAGTCGGATGCATCCTCTGCAACGGAGACGACCCTCGCGGTAATCGAAGGCTCGTTGAGCCGAGAAGCTTTAAATGAGGTGCGCTTGAGCCTCAATGAACAAGGTGTGCGATTGAACTATGGAAACTTTCAATTCCACCCCCAAACCAAGGAATTGATCGGCACTGAGATCCACATGATCGTGGATGGTGTAGAATTCAAGAAGTACGTTGAGTTTGTTTCTCCGACGTGCATTTTGCGCATCACCAAAGAATCAGGATTTAGTCTCGAGGGCTGCTGAGCGCTTTCATGGCCGCGATGACGTGGCCAACCTCTACTTCATTCCCGCACCGGTAGTGGCGCTTGGGGCACGCGGTGTGGCCATGCAACCCACACGGCTTGCAATCCAGGTCGCGCTCCCCCACTTCGACTTCTGCGGCCTGTCCTTCGGCCTTCATAGCTGGCAATACGCCAAAGCCAAAACGTGGCGTCGTGCTGCAAAAAACGCCAACAACCGGAGTTCCCACTGCGCCTGCCATGTGAAGCGGTGCACTGTCATTGCTCACCACCAGGGCTGATTGCGCCATCAAAGCTGCGGCTCCGAGTAAATCCAAGTTCCCTGCACACACCAGGGGCTGCGCTTGCTTGCAGGCTCCCGCAATGCGATGGAGGAGTTCCTGATCCCCTTTCCCTCCCATCAAAATAACCGCCTGACCAGCCTGCTCTTCTGCCCAACGGTCGGCCAATTCGGCCCACCGATTCTCTGGCCAACGCTTTGTGGCCCAGACGCTCGCCGGCGCAAGCACCAGCGCGTCGGAAGGCCACGACATCGCTTCCGCCTGATGCTGGCTGGTAGGATACAACCTTGGCCGATCGACTTTGGGGTCCCACTCTCCCAAAAAATGAGCAGCCTGAGCGTGATTGCGCTCGGTCTCGTGCCGGCCATCACCTATAGAATGTGCCACCAAGCGCGTCCTTTGCGCATGCCAATTTCCTGCCCCTCCAAATCCTGTGAGGTTCGCAGCCCCAGACATTTTGGCCAACCAAGCCATGCTGGCAAAACGGTGCAGATTGATGACCACATCGGGACCACTTGACCTCACTTTTTGCCCAACTGTAAACAACCGGAGGTACTTCTGCCAACCCGACCTGTCCCATGCATGCACCGCTTCCAAAAAAGGATGGTCTTGGAACAGTCCCGCTGCAGCATCGCGAACGACAATGGAAAGCCGGTGTTCTGGAAACGCCCTGTGCCAAGACTCGAGCAAGGCCGTTGACAGGACCGCATCGCCCAGAAAGGCAGGCTGAATCAACACCACCCGGGCTCGCCCTGCCAATCGGTGGTCTTCAGCCCTTGTCATCATACGGCGACAGCGTGCGTGCGCAAAGCATCGTTTAGGGAAGTCTTGCGGTCGGTACTTGCACTGCGGTGTCCTACAATCAACGCGCAGGGAACACCATATTCACCGGCAGGAAACGACTTTTTCCTGGTGCCTGGGATGACCACTGCACGCGCAGGCACGGCGCCGCGGTGCTCTACTGGAGCATCACCGGATACGTCAATGATGGGGGTGCTGGCGGTGAGCACGACTCCCGCTCCAAGGACCGCTTCTTTGCCCACTCGAACGCCTTCAACCACTATGGCCCTTGAACCGATAAAAGCCCCATCCTCGATGATGACGGGTGCGGCTTGCAGCGGTTCTAAAACACCACCGATGCCCACACCACCGCTCAGGTGAACGTCTCTTCCAACCTGTGCGCAAGAGCCCACAGTGGCCCAGGTGTCCACCATGGTTCCTTCGCCCACATAGGCACCTATGTTCACATAGCTGGGCATCATGACAACCCCCCTCCCTAAGAACGCGCCATACCGGGCGATTGCATGCGGAACAACACGCACTCCAGCCTCGGCATGATTGCGCTTCAGCGCCATTTTGTCGTGAAACTGAAAGGGGCCCACCTCTTGCACTTCCATGGTGCGCATGGGGAAATACAGGACCACAGCTTTCTTGACCCACTCGTTGACCTTCCAGCCCTCTCCAATAGGTTCAGCACAGCGCAAATCCCCGGCATCCAATGCAGCGATCACCGATTCAATGGCGGACTTGGTCTCAGACGCTGTACAGCGTGTTCGGTCCTCCCACGCCGACTCCACAGTCTGACGCACCTGCGACCAGTCTTTTACTTCATGACCGGCGATGTCCATAGCATGTTCCATACAGCGAAGATACCCGGACGCCTTCAGGTACCTTCGCATCATGGCGAGGTTCATCGCATTTGATTACGGAACGCAGCGCATCGGCATTGCCTTGACCGACTCTGGCGCTATGATTGCTTCGCCTGAATGCACTTGTAGTCCTGCGGAATTGCCCGAAATCTTGAACCGGCTTGTCGAGGCAGAGGCCTGTGCAGGATTCGTTGTTGGCCAGCCCGGATTGATCTCGGGTGAACAAGCCGACAGCAGCGCGGCCATTGAAGCCTTTGCCAAAACACTTCGGAAACGCCACCCAGAGGTTCCGGTGTTCTTTGTGGATGAGGACTACAGCAGCCGAGAGGCATCGGCCGCGATGGTCATGGGGGGAATGCGCAAATCAAAACGCCGCGAAAAAGGCAACCTTGACCGCATCGCTGCAGCCATTATTCTGCAGCGTTTTTTGGACAGCAGGCCCTGATTAAAGGCTCACTCGGAGGCGGACTCGTTGCCTTTGAAGACTTCGATTTCCCGGGTGGTCTTGACCAATTCAGTGAACCGGTCGACATAGCGGGTCGCCCTCACCACGTGATTGTCAATCCAATGGTAATTCCCGCCGCGCGGCTTACCCATGAGCAAACCATGATAGGAAAAGCCATGCTCTTTGAGCCAAGCCTCGGTTACCGCCCGGTGCTCTTCGGTGCGGCTGGTAAAGAAGGTGATGATGTGACCTTCTTTGAACCATCCATTCAATGTGGCCAGGGCATCTGGGAACGGGGCACAGGTGGCCATGCGTTCAGGCTGCTCATTGGGCACGTCTTCCGTGATGGTGCCATCGATGTCGATGAGGAAGTTCTTGACCTCTTCAGAAAGCTGTGGTGATGCGGCGCGGCCTTCGGCATCGAGCGCGGCATGGAGGGAGTGTTCGTTGTTGTCTTTCATGGTGTTGCGTGCAGGGACAGAATCAACACAGAAAGGAACATTGCCTCTCGTA
>CAJQJX010000099.1 GCA_905478795.1 uncultured Flavobacteriales bacterium | reverse complement strand
GTGGACAGCTGTGTGGGCGCACTCGATGATTGCGGCGTGTGTAATGGTCCTGGTGCGATCTACGACTGCGGTTGTGACGAGCAACCTGCCGACGATTGCGACTGCAATGGCAACCAGCTCGACGCCTTGGGTGTTTGTGGCGGTGACTGTGAAGCCGATGCTGACAACGATGGCATTTGCGACAACGTGGACAGCTGTGTGGGTGCACTCGATGCCTGCGGCGTGTGTAATGGTCCTGGTGCCATCTACGACTGCGGTTGTGACGAGCAACCTGCCGACGATTGCGACTGCAATGGCAACCAGCTCGACGCCCTCGGCTTATGCGGTGGCGACTGCCCTGCCGATGTAGATGGTGACGGCATTTGCGACAACGCAGAGGTTCCAGGTTGTACGCTGGAGACGGCCTGCAACTTCGACCCCTTGGCAACCGATGACGATGGAACCTGTCAGGTGCTAGATGCCATTGACAATTGCGGGGGAGACTGCCCAGCGGACCTCAATGGAGATGGCATTTGTGACACCGACAATGTGTTCGGTTGCACCGAGCCTTCAGCCTGCAACTTCAACCCAGATGCAGATGTCAACAACGGCTCCTGCGACTTCTTTACTTGCCTGGGATGCACGGACTCTGACGCGGTGAACTTTGACAGTACAGCGACCATCGATGATGGGGGCTGCTTGTTCTCTGGGTGCACCAACCCGAATGCGTCGAATTACGATGGGAGCGCCGACGTGGACGACGGTTCTTGTTTGTTCCCGGGATGTACCGACATCTCCGCCTGCAACTATTCTGCCCAGGCCAACGACGAGGACAATTCCTGTGACTTCTCCTGCTACGGTTGCACCAATCAAACGGCCTGTAACTACGATTCAGACGCGACTGTGAACGATGGCAGTTGCGAGTTCAACAGCTGCAGAGGCTGCACCAATCCGGACGCGATCAACTACGATGCGGACGCGACCATTGATGACAACAGCTGCCTGTTCGATGGCTGCACGAATCCGGAAGCGGAGAACTACGATCCCAATGCAGACATCAATGATGGAAGCTGCATTTTCGGGGGTTGCACCGATGCAACAGCGTGTAACTACAATGCGCAGGCCAACCAAGACGATGGCTCTTGCGACTTCTCCTGCTACGGTTGTATCAACAGCTCAGCTTGTAATTATGACCCAGATGCCTCGGTCAACGATGGCAGTTGTGAGTTCAACAGCTGTCGGGGTTGTACCGATTCCGATGCCATCAACTTCGACTCTACGGCCACAGTTGACGACGGCAGTTGCCTCTTCACGGGGTGCACCGATTCTACTGCAGACAACTACGATGCGAATGCCGATTTCAATGACGGTTCCTGTCAGTTCTCAGGGTGTACCAATCCGGCAGCCTGCAACTTTGACATCGAAGCCAACGTCGACGACGGCACTTGTGATGTGATCTCGTGCTACGGGTGTATGAATCCCGCAGCGTGCAACTATGACGAAACAGCTGAATTCCCCGACGGTAGTTGTGACTTGGTGTCGTGCCGTGGTTGTACCGATGAGGAGGCCATCAACTACGATTCAGATGCCACCATTGACAATGGAAGCTGTCTCTTCACGGGTTGTACGGATCCAGCAGCGAGCAACTATGACGACAATGCCGATTACAGCGATGGGTCCTGTATCTACTCGGGCTGCACGAATCCATTTGCTTGCAACTTTGATGATGACGCGACGGTGGACGACGGAACCTGTGACTTGACGAGCTGCTACGGTTGTATCAACCCACTGGCTTGTAACTACGACAGCACAGCGACCCTGAGTGACGGTTCTTGTGACCTGTTCTCGTGCCGTGGATGTACCAATCCAGATGCGGTGAACTATAACCCCGATGCGACCATCGACAACGGAAGTTGCATCGTTGTAGGCTGTCTTGATCCTGAAGCGGAGAACTACAACCCCGATGCCGATTACAACGACCCGGATCTGTGCACCTATCCTGTGATCTCTGGATGTTTGGTGACCATCGCGTGCAACTACAATCCCGATGCCACGGTATCCGATGGCAACTGTGACTATGCGAGTTGTGCGGGTTGTACCGACCCTGCGGCCAACAATTACGACGCTACAGCCACCTTGAATGACGGGTCATGTTCTTATGGGATGATCGTCGCTGGTCAATCTATGTTGGAAGGATGCACGCTGCCATTTGCCTGCAACTTTGGCGACACGGAGAATCCTTGTGAATTCGATAGCTGTGCGGGTTGCCTCGTAGTCGGTGCGTGTAACTATGATCCTGACGCCACATTGGCCACGACGTGTTTCTATCCAGAAGACTTGTGCAATGGGGCCACCAACGTGGATTGTGATTGCAACTGTTTAAACGATGCCAATCTGAACGGCATCTGCGATGAGAACGAGACGGGAGGATGCACCAACCCCATTAGCTGCAACTATGATCCCGCTGCAGCATTCGATGACGGAAGTTGTGATACGACCAGTTGTGGCGGCTGCACGGACCCATCTTCGTGCAATTATGACGACACGGCGCTGTTGAATGACGGCTCGTGTGACTACAACTCTTGCACGGGTTGTTTGGACAGTACGGCGTGTAACTATGACGAGACGGCGACGGTGTCGGATGGCAGCTGCACATATCCGCAGGACTTCCAAGACTGCGACGGCAACTGTTTGAACGATGTCAATGAAAACAACATCTGTGATGAGTTGGAAGCGGAAGGATGTACGAATCCATTCGCATGCAACTTCAATGCCAACGCCACCTTTGACGATGGCAGCTGTGAGAGCACCAGTTGTGCCGGTTGCACCGACAATGTGGCCTGCAACTACGATCAAGATGCTGTGATCAACGATGGCAATTGTGACTACACCAGTTGTGTGGGATGTACCGATGATGCCGCCTGTAATTACGATGCAGCGGCGACCATCAGCAGTGGCGAATGCACCTATCCCCTCAATGAGTATCTCGATTGCAATGGCGATTGCTTGCAGGATGCCAACCAGAACGGATTGTGCGACCCACTCGAACTTGGAGGGTGCACAAATGCCGATGCCTGCAACTACGACGCGAATGCGAATGTGGACGATGGCAGCTGTGATTTGACAAGTTGCCAGGGATGCTTGGATGCTGCGGCATGCAACTATGATGGCAGTGCCACACAATCGGATGGCAGCTGTGAATACGCGAGCTGCCAGGGCTGTATCGATGCGTCAGCATGTAACTACAGTGCAGGGGCGACCCAAGACGATGGCAGCTGTGTCTATCCGAGCGGGTTGTTGCTCGATTGCGATGGCAATTGCATCAACGACATCGATGAAGATGGGGTGTGCGATGAGCTGGAGGTTGCCGGTTGCGATGACGCCAGTGCGTGCAATTACACTGCGCTCGCCACGGACAATGACGGTTCATGTGACTACGCTTCTTGCACAGGCTGCTTGGACGCGTCCGCATGTAACTATGATGCGGGGGCCACACAATCCAGTGGCAATTGTGACTTTGAAAGCTGTGTGGGTTGCACGGCACCCAATGCCTGTAACTACGATCCAACGGCCACTCAAGGTGACGCGAGCTGTATCTATCCTGATGGCCTGCTCTTGGGCTGCGATGGACAGTGCATCAACGACGCGGATGGCGATGGCGTTTGTGATGAGCAAGAGGCGTTTGGATGCGACCAAGTCGGAGCGTGTAACTACAATGCCTTGGCCACAGAAAACGATGGGTCGTGTGACTTTGTCAGCTGCCAAGGATGTACGGTGCCCTCGGCTTGTAACTACAATCCGAATGCTACGCAGAACGACGGCTCATGTGACCTCTCGGGATGTCTCGGTTGCACCTATCAAGACGCATTGAACTACGATGCAACTGCCACGGAAGACAATGGAAGCTGCTTGTTCGATACTACTGGAGGAGGTGACGACACTTGTCCTGGTGACTTTACCGACGACGGTGTCATCGGTATTGCTGACCTTCTGGAGTTCTTGATTGTATTCGATTCGGTTTGCGCTGAATAATCAGTCTTCGAAACAAACCCATAGAAAAGGGCCGCCCAGAGGGTGGCCCTTTTTTCTGGGCCGATATGGACGCTGAGCCTAACGCTACTGGCGCAAAGCAATAGGAGGGGGCAGAACATCCACCTCCCATTAAAAGGGGAGGGGCCTGCGGTTAGCGCCGGATGATCTCTATTTGGCCCTGGGCCGTTCCGGATTGGCTGTCTCCACAAGTCGATGTGTAGTCCACGATGTACCAGTAGGTCCCAGAAGTGAGCGGGTCGCCATTGCCGCCATTGCCGTACCACCGAATAGGGGTGCCAGAGGCAAATCCGTCGCCTGCGTTGGTAAAGACCACTTGGCCCCAGCGGTTGTAGACCCGAAGGGCGTAATTGGTCAGAACGGAGAGTGCCTCAACGTCTGGCAAGTCTTTCAAAAAAGGATACCAGCTGTCGTTTTTCCCGTTGTTGTCGGCCGTTAAGATGTTGGGGAAGGTGATGGAGCTGATGTCCACGCCAAAATCTTCGCCTTCTACCACGTTGACGATCACGCTGTCAGCACAGCCCGTTTCCGCCCACTCTACAACGAGTTGGTAGTCGCCAGCTGCATTGATGATGGGCCCCAAAGAGCCATTGGGAGGGGATACCCCCATGGTGGTCCCTGTATTGGTCTGGGTCCAGGAGACCACAGGCGTTAAACCAGGGCCGCCAAAGGGCGCATAGTCTGCGACACTGGCTCCAACGACAGGTTGTCCCGGATTTACGCAGGTTAAGGGCTCAACGGTGCCTGCGGCGATGACCGGGTCTTCAGAGGCGTCAAAAACCTCGACCTCGGTGCTTCCGCTGCAACCGTTGTTGGGGTTGTTCACCGCAGCCACATAGGTGCCCGGTTCGAGCGCCGTCACCGTTGGCCCTGCGCCTAAGATCTCGCCAAACACAGTCGCCCACGTGACCACAGCTTCTGCAGAAGAAAGGGAAAGAGGGGAGAGTTCCACAGTGGGAGCATCACAGGTTAGATAGGCGGCTTCGGGAAATTCGCCAGTATAGGTGGCCGTATCGTAGGCCACCACGAATGAGGCGGCTGCTTCACACAGGCCGTCTCCGAATGAAAGGAGCACATCAAAACTACCAGCCTCATCGACTGTAGCTTGACCACCGTTGAAGGTGATGTTGCCTTCCGTAGCCGACCAGTTGTATTCCAGCGGACCGGGGAAATTAGAGGTGGCTGAGAGGTTGAGGATAGGTTCGTCGCAAGTCAGGTTGGTAACGCCGTCCACTTCGGCGGTCATGACCTCCACATTGAGCTGAATGGTATCCACGATGTCCGCACCGCAATTGTCTTGATATTGGGCGACATAAATCAGGGGCTCGGTCAATCCTTCTGGTGGCGTAGCGACGGGTGAGGCAGAGAGTGAGTCACTGAGGTAATCACCTGGACTCCATGTCGCGGCGCCCGAGGGGCTGGGAACGTTCAACTGAAGTTCAGCACCCGGACACACAAAACTTTGTTCGGCACTGCCCAAGATGTTTTCCTCCAAGCAAACTGTTTGCAGGTTGTTGGCTCCACCTGTGCCCGCCGTAAATCCAAAGTAGACCTGGTTCTGGCCATTAAATATGTCGCCTACGAGGTCGATGAACCCTTCCAGGCGCAACTCGCAGTCAAAGTAGACCCGCACTACTTGGTCTACAGGGTCCCAAGTCACACGGCCCTGGTGATCCTCGCCGTCCTCAATGTTGGGATTAAAGGCATCGGCCTGCACCGGGCCTGCGATGGCCGTTCCGAGCAGGTGATTCACGCTGCCATTGGATACCATGGCAATGTGGTCTCCAATGGGGTCTCCGAAGTCGGCGTTTTGATAGGTGTCAAATTCAATGGCAAAGGCAGGCTGAAAATCCTCGCCCAAAAAGCCAATTCCACCGCCGCTTTGTCCCAAGGCTTCAGTACCCACCGATTGCAAGACAAAGCAAATGCCGTCCGCTCCATTGCTGTCGTTGTTCCCGAGGTTAAGCAAGAACTGCAGATCCAACGGCTGACTCAGGTCCACCTGATCGGCATACCAAACGCTGCCTGTTTGGGTATTGGTCGCTGGGGTAATTTGATAGCAATCCTCGCCAATCACGGTGGAAGATCCATTGAGGTAATAGACCGGTTCACCTTGTGAATAGGCATTTTCGGACACCATCAAAACCCCAATAAGCCCCCCCAGCAGAAGCGTCTTCAAACCAGAACTCATGGTTTCTTCCATCCTCCGAAGTTAGATGGCCTAACCAACCACAGGAACTGCGATGACCAATATCAGTGAGCAGCCGTCTGTGAATCGCGGATCCGGTGCTGCGATCTATGAAATCTAGGTTCGGCGGGGGTTCTGGCCCGGGTAATTCACAATTGTCCGAAACAAATGCCGTCCTATGTTGAAAATTCGGCTCTGCATTAAGCCATGATGCTCAATACATTGGTGGTGCCAAATTATTTAAGATGAAATTCTTGTACCCAAGATTGTGTCTTGCCGTCTCATTGATTGCAAGTACGGCCAGCGCATTTTCTCAACAGCAAATCGCTGTTTTCTCCTCTGCCGCTCCAGAGGGCTATGACCTCGAAGTTGAGGTCGTCACAGAAGATGTCGGTATTCTGGTCGGGGCATTGGGAGTAACCGATCTCACTGGGTACAGCTGCACCCGCCTTTACGTGACCATGAACAACACGACAGACTTTATGTCTTCAGTTTCTGGTGACTCAACCAACCCCACATTGGTAGAAACGACAACGAACTTCTATCATGCGGCATTGGGCGCTGCTACCCCCAACGGCATCAATTCCCTCTTGTTTGCCGTCTACCCCGACTTGCCTTTTGACAGCTGGGTGACCATTGGACTGGAGGGTGTTCCAAACGCTGCAATTGGAGAGGCTGCCATTGCTACGGTGCAATCAACAGACAATCCTTGGTCAACGAATTTTGACCCTGGATTTGGTGCGCCAGGTGGCAATATTGCCATCGATGACCCAATTGGTGGGGCTTGGTACGCGCTGAACGGAGACGCCAACGGCGTTGCAGGCGATGACCTCAAGGTCTTGGTCGGGCAGTTTACCACTGACGGTGAATTGAGCGGGCAGCTCTATTGCCAGGTCTTCATCGAAGGTGATGGCGCGGTCGAGTTCCGCGACACCTTCTACTTTGGAGCGGGTGGCCCTGTTTTGGGGTGCAGCGATGCAACGGCTTGTAACTATGATGAGCTCGCCACCGATGACGATGGGTCTTGTGAATATCCACTGGACCTCTACGGTAGCGCCTTTGTGGATTGCGACGGCGAGTGCTTGAGCGATGTTGACGGGGATGAGGTGTGCGATGAAGACGAAGTGGCGGGGTGTCAAGATGAGACGGCTTGCAATTTCAGCAGTGCCGCCACCGATGACGACGGCTCCTGTACTTATGCTGCAGACAACTATGACTGCGACGGCAACTGCATCAACGATGCGGACGGTGATGGGGTGTGCGATGAGCTGGAGGTTTCCGGTTGTGACGACGACACGGCGTGCAACTTCGATTCTGACGCGACTGAAAACGATGGTTCTTGCGCATATCCCGATCAGTACTATGACTGTAACGGCGACTGCATCAACGACGCGGACCTAGATGGGGTGTGCGATGAATTGGAAGTTCCCGGTTGTGATGATGACACCGCCTGTAACTATGATACGGACGCCACGGAAAACGACGGCAGCTGTAATTATCCTGCTCAATTCTACGATTGCGGTGGCAACTGCATTAACGACGGTGACAACGACGGCATCTGCGACGAGCTGGAGACAGTAGGATGTACAGATGGAGAGGCGTGCAACTACAGTTCTGTCGCTACCGAAGACGATGGCAGCTGCACCTATCCGGCGTCAGACCTATTGGATTGTGCGGGCAACTGCATCAACGATTCAGATGGCGATGGTGTCTGCGACGAAGAGGAAGTGCCTGGTTGTGATGATGAAGGCGCTTGCAATTTCGATTCCAACGCCACAGACGATGACGGCTCTTGTGAATACACATCATGTGCCGGATGCACCAACGAGACGGCCTGCAACTACGACAACACAGCGACGATCGACGACGGCTCTTGCGCCGTGGCCGACGGTCCATGCGAGACATGTAACCCCGACGGGACAGTTGCGGCAAACGATGCTGACAATGATGGGGTCTGCGATGCTGACGAGATCCTCGGGTGCACCGAGCCCAGCGCCTGCAATTACGACAGCAACCCGACCACGGACACGGACAACAGCTTGTGCGAGTATCCCATTGACCTCTACGGTGTGGACAATGTGGATTGCGATGGAAACTGCCTCAACGATGCAGACGAAGATTTGGTCTGCGACGAAGACGAGGTTCCTGGCTGCGACGATGCGACAGCGTGCAACTACGATACCTCGGCCACCGACAATGATGGTTCTTGTGTCTTCGCGGACGACCCCTGTGAGACCTGTAATGCGGATGGCACGGTCAACCCTAACGACGACGATGGTGACGGGGTGTGCAATGCCGACGAGGTTCTCGGTTGCACGGAGCCCAGCGCTTGCAATTACGACGACAATCCCACCACAGACACGGACAACAGCTTGTGCGAGTATCCCATTGACCTCTACGGTGTGGACAACGTGGACTGCGAAGGCAGTTGTTTAAACGATGTCGATATGGACGAAGTCTGTGATGAAGATGAGATCGTCGGTTGCCAAGACGAAGGGGCTTGCAACTACGATGCGACCGCTACCGATGCCGGTGCTTGCAGTTATGCTGACCTTGGATATGATTGCGATGGTGTCTGTCTCAATGATGCTGATGGCGATGGCGTATGCGACGAATTCGAAGTGGAGGGCTGTACCGACGAGGTGGCCTGCAACTACGCTGAAGCCGCGACAGAGGAAGACGGCAGTTGCACCTATCCCACAGAATTCTATCTAGACTGTGATGGCGCCTGCCTCAACGACGAGGACGGGGACGGCCTCTGCGACGAGGTGGAGGCCTTGATTCCGCCGGACTACAACCCGGACTGGAACGGCGACTATTGCTACACGGTGGCTGACCTTACGCACCTGCTGTGCCTCTTCGGCACTTGCGGCCTCGACACAACGGGTGGCCCGGACTACAATCCGTTCTTTGGAGAGGACTCCTGCTACTCCGCCTTCGACCTCATCCCGTTCCTCACGCTCTTCCAGACCTGCTTGGAGGTCGAAGAGGCCGGAAGTCCTGTAGGAGGAAACGCTCCGGCCGGCGACGGCATGAATGACGGCATGAACGACGACGGCGTCACCGACGACGACGACGAGTAATGGGTTGACTTGCCCAAAGGGCGATCATCCTGCCGCGTGTCCAATGACCCGCACCGAATAAACCGGAGCCCGCCCTAAAAAGGCGGGCTTCGCTGTTAGAAGCGGATGGCGAACTTGAGGTTGAGGCGCCGGGCGGTTAAGTAGTTCGGGATGGCGTAGCGCCGGCCCGTGACGTCCTGGATCCACGTGTGGTTGATGGTGTTGCGGATGCCGAGGAGGTTGAAGACCTCTAGGGCGACGAAGCCTTCGAGGGGCTTGGTGCGGTCCGAACCATCTTTCTTCAGACGGCTGCGCTCCCCTAGGAAGAGGTCGCGGGAGAAGCCGATGTCGACGCGGCGGTAGGCGGGCAGACGCAGGGTGTCCTTGTAGCGCTCAAAGTCGGGCGGGCCAAAGGGCAGGCCGGTGCCGTAGAAGATGCTCAACAGCACCTTGTACTCCGGCGCGCCCGGCATCTCGTCTTGGAACAGCATGGACAACGAAAACCGCTGATCCGTCGCCCTCGGAATAAAGCCCGGCTCGACCAATGTGCTATCTGTGGCGACCGGATCAAAAGAGAAACCCGGGACAATGAGTTCGCCCGCTTCGTTATAGTAGTCGAAGTAACCGTCGTCGGTCAAGTCCTCTTCGGCGCGGAGGAAGCTCATGCGCATCCAGCTTTGCACGCCGTCAATAAACTCACCGTTGAGCATCATGTCTATTCCCGTGGCGCGCCCGACAGCATTGTTGTTGGCGTAATAGCGCAGCCGCACATTTTCTACCTCGTAGGGGATGAGTGAGGCGAGGTCCTTGTGATACGCCTCGGTATTGAGGATAAAGGGCCGACCGTGCCAGTTAAAACGGTAGTTCACGCCGGCGATGAGGTGGAGGGCCCTTTGCGCGCGTATGTCGGGGTTGACCTGACCTTGCAAGTCCCGCATCTCCCTGTAAAAGGCAGGCTGCCAATACCAGCCGCCGGCCAAGTTGAAGACCACGTCGCGCAAAATGCGGTTGCCGATCGAATCGGTCCCCAGCGTCCACTTGGGCTTCCAAGAAGCGTGAATGCGGGGGCCACCCACCGTCTGCTTGTTGAACGTCCAGTGGTGCAAGCGGGCTCCTGCGTGGATTTCCCACTCGCTGCCATCGATCCAATCGCCTTTCCAGGTGTCTTGGACGTAGGCCATCATGCGGCTGGAAGTCGTGCGGTTATCTGTGCGCACAACATCTTGAAGCAGGATCTGCTGAAATGGCCGGTCCCCATCGCCGTACCCGATGACGTCTTGGGGGTGGGGCAGGATGTAGCCTGCGCTGTCCACCAGTTCCCATTCGTTGAGTTGGTCGTCGATGATTTCGTGGCGGGCTTGAACACCCCACTCCGTGAAGTGGGCCTCTTTGTCCCAAGTAAAGGAGCCCCGCGCACTGCCAGACAGCACCGTGGCCTGTAAGCTGTTGCGGGCGTGATTCAAGAAGTAACCAATGCCCTGTAGCCCCAACGCCTCGCCAAAAGCGTCAGAACCGGGATCGCGTTCGAGTTGACTCAAAAAGTACCCACCAAGGATGTCAAAGGTCTCCTCCTCGTCTGTGCGGAAGGCCGATGCGATGAACCGAACGCGGGAGGTGGGCGTCACGCGATCAGCGGCCAGCGCGGCAAACCCGGTGCGGTATTGGGTAACCTCCTGGCCGTCGAAGTAAACCGTAAGGCGAAGGGCTTCGTTGATGGTACCCACATTGGTTTCTCGCGTTTGCGGGATGAACTGGTACTTGTTTTGAGCCACGGTAGCCAGCGCTTGAAGCTCCCATGGACCGTAGCCGTCGGGGTCGTAAGTCACATAGCTCTGGAAGTCGGTGTATACGGGCCGGTATTCCCCAGCCTCGTCCAAGCTGCCCAGCACATAGCCGTTGTTCCGGTAGCGCATGCCCATATTGTAAGTCCATCGCTTGTTTTCGGACACATCCTCCATTTGGAATTGGGCACCGAGCAGGCTCATGGAAGCTCTTCCCGCGAACCCTTGTGGCCTGCGGTAGTTGATGTCGAGCACCGAGCTCATACGGTCGCCGTACTTGCTCTCAAACCCGCCCGCCGAAAAGCGGATGGACTGGATCATGTCGGGGTTTGGAAAGGACAGGCCTTCTTGTTGTCCCGCCCTCACCAAGAAGGGTCTATAGACCTCAATGCCGTTGACATAGACCAGGTTTTCGTCAAAGCTTCCACCCCTGACATTGTAGGCGCTGGAAAGTTCGCTTGTAAAGTTGACTGGAGCCTGGATCAGCAGGTCTTCCACCGTACCACGGACGCTGGGTACCCGAGACGCCATACGCGGGTCGATTTTCTGAACGGGGCTGGTCCGCGTGCCATCGGCTTCGACTTCGGCCTGGTTCAAAGCCACGCCTGCACGGAGGATGACATTGAGTCGCGTGCCTTGCACGCTGGGTACGACCGTTTTGGTGACCGCATCATATCCGATGAAGGAGAATCGGATGGCAATCTCACGGTTTGCGCGCAGGGGCAGATCATAGCGTCCGTCCGAGTCGGTGACCGCCGCGGACCGGCTGCCTTGAGGAAGAACTGTAGCTCCGGGTAGGGGGAGTCCCCTAGAATCCGTGACCCTACCATACACCCTATAGGTCTGTACCTCGGGCTGCATGTTCACATTGACCCTGGTCCCTTGCGGCGTGGGCCGTGCCGATCTCAGCACATCTTGGTAACCCGGTGCCGAGAAGGTCAGCGCAGAAGTGGCCGTGTCGTGAAGCATGATGTCATACTTGCCATCGTCATTTGAGGTGCCTCTTTCCACGCCGGAAGCGGTAACGGTGACGTTTTCCATGAGGAAGCCTTCCTCATCCAAAACACAACCGTACACCCAATAAGCTTGAGCATAGAGGGAAGTGCACAGAATCAGACTGAGCAAGAGGGTTCCTAAGAAGCGCACGTGCCGTTGAACGGTAAAATGGACCAGATGTTGCACTTGATCAGCGCTTCCTGTAGTCCCCGTTTCGCAGGGCGTTGATGAACTGGCCCCAAGCAGCGGGGTTCAAGAGACTAACCGGCATGACGCCGCCTTGATATCCCGCCATTTCTGCTTGCCGGGCCTGAAGCACGCGAAAATTCTCTTGAGGGCTCGATCCCATATCGGCCATGCGGTCGTACAGGGCCATGGGGTCAAATTCTAGGTTGCGGCGGGCCCGCTCGCGGGCATCGGCTTCGAGGCGGAGGGCCAAGAACTCCTGCTTAAACCGTTCTCGACTCGGCCAAGGGTAGATGCGCGCCTCGTCCATCATGACGGTATCGCGGCCCAGCGGTTGGACCACGCTCATGCGGTCGGGCATCTCTTGGCCGGTCAGATCGGGCACGATCAAACGGCCACTGTTCAATCCGATGGCGCTAAAGACGATGGTGTCACCCACCCGGGCAGGGATGGCAAAGAATCCGTATTCGTCCGTGATGGTCCCCCGCTGGTCGCGGGCGCGGTAGACAGTAGCAAAGGGGACGGGGCCCAAAGAATCTCCTTCGACGACCACACCTGTAAGCTGCACCACCATGGGGGCAGCGGTGCTGTCGGTTTGGCTCCAAACCTCAGTTGAAGCGATGGTCAGCAGCGTCAGGGCTGCGATGCGGAACAGGCTCGGCATGGCTCAAAGGTAGCAGGGCAGGCCGCCCCACCATGGAAATTCACACAGCTTGGGCGGTCTTGAACTCAGAAGTGGTGTGGAACGTGATTTCTGGGAAGTTGCCCTGCTCCATATCCAAGATGAACTGAGAAGGAGCCAAATACACGTCGTTTCCGTCTTTGTCGACCGCCATTTCGGAGACTTTGAGGCGCTTGAACTTGTCCACCTGTGCCTCGTCCCCCGTGAGCCAGCAAGCTTTGTGAAAGCGCTTGGGGACAAAGGAAGCCTTGGCTCCGTACTCGTGCTCCAATCGGTATTGAATGACTTCGAACTGCAATTCGCCGACCGTTCCGACCACCTTTCGGTTTCCCGGATTCATGATAAAGAGCTGCGCCACGCCTTCGTCGGTCAACTGCTGAATGCCCTTCTCCAGTTGCTTGGACTTCATGGGGTCGTCGTTCTGCAGCTCCTTAAAAATCTCCGGAGAGAAGCTGGGTATCCCTTGAAATTGAAGGTCTTCACCTTCGGTCAGGGTATCGCCGATTTTGAAGTTGCCAGTGTCGTAGAGCCCGACCACATCGCCGGGATAGGCTTCGTCCACCACCGCTTTGGCAGAGGCCATGAAGGTGGCGGGGTTGGAGAACCTGAGCTTTTTGTTGAGGCGCGTGTGCTTGTACAAAACGCCACGCTTAAAGGTGCCGCTGCAGACCCTCAAAAAGGCAATCCTGTCTCTATGACGCGGGTCGATGTTGGCGTGAATCTTAAAAATGAAACCGCTGAACTTTTCCTCTGTAGGATCCACCTCGCGCTGGGTGGTGCTCCGCGGGCGCGGAGTGGGGGCAATGCGGATAAATGAATCCAGCATTTCCTGCACGCCGAAGTTGTTGACCGCAGAACCAAAGAAAACAGGAGCGACTTCACCGCGGGCATAGGCTTCCATATCGAGGGGGTCGTACACGCCCTCTACCATCTCGGCATCTTCCCGGAGTTGGGCGGCATGCTCATCGCCGACCATCTCGTCCAAGGCAGGATCACTGAGCCCTTCAATGCGCAAGAGGTCTTCTGTGACCCGTTGCTTGTCGCTTTGGAAGAGGCGCAGGGTGCCGTCAAACAAGTTGTAGACCCCTTGAAAGGTGTGGCCTTGACTGATGGGCCAAGACAGGGGCCTGACCTTGATCGACAGTTTCTGCTCGAGTTCGTCGAGCAGGTCAAAGGCGTCCCGGCCCTCGAGGTCCATTTTGTTGATGAAGATGATCACCGGGGTGTCCCTCATCCTGCAGACTTCCATCAGGCGCTCCGTCTGAGCCTCGACTCCTTTGACGCAGTCGATGACCAAGATCACGCTGTCTACTGCTGTTAGCGTGCGGTAAGTGTCCTCTGCAAAGTCACGGTGACCAGGAGTGTCGAGCAGGTTGATCAGGCAGTCCTCATATTCAAAAGCCATGACCGAAGTGGCCACAGAAATTCCCCTCTGTCGCTCAATGTCCATAAAGTCAGAGGCCGCAGTCTTGGTGATCTTATTGGACTTCACCGCACCCGCGGTTTGGATGGCTCCTCCAAACAGAAGAAACTTCTCCGTGAGCGTCGTCTTCCCCGCGTCAGGGTGGGAGATGATGGCAAACGTCTTGCGACGGGCGATTTCCTGAGTCAATGCAGCCATGGACTGCAAAATTAGCCTACCTCGACCCGAACTGAGTGAGGATGTCCTCCCAACGTTCGATAAGCTTTTCTCGGCGGTGTTGTTCGATGTAAACCTCGCATGCGGCTTTACGCGGTGTCAGGGCGTCGGGATGGTTGCG
>CAJQJX010000098.1 GCA_905478795.1 uncultured Flavobacteriales bacterium | reverse complement strand
GGCCGACTTGCGCTTGAGCAAGATCATCTCAATGAGGAGGAACAGCAAGGCGAGGGTGATGAGGCTAAGCCACAAGGGCTGTCCAGCCTCTAGCACTTCCACCTTCTCTATGAGGTCTTCAACATCGGAGGAGATCACGTCGCTGCGCCGCCAACCTTCGGTTGTCAGGGCTTGCTTCCAATCTTCTGCGTCCCAAATGGTCAAGTCGCTCTCCTTGCGAGAGGGATTGATCCCCAAGGCCATCACCACGGATACACTGTCGCTGTTGTTGCCTGCGGCAGAGGTGGACTCAATCAGGTAAGATCCCGGTTCGGCACTGCGAAGGGGCAAATACACCTCGACCCCCCCTGGAACGGTTCCGGATTCTAACAATAGACGCTCGGAGGCATCTCCTGCAGCAGGCCGCAGTGCGAGGCTACCGCCTTCAACGCGGTCAAGGCCTTGCAACAAAACAGCGGCATCGCTCCCAGAGGTGAACTGCTGAAGTCCAGTAGCACGACTCGTTTCGGCCACCCTGAGCGCAGTGGGCACCAAGAGGGCGTGCTGGGCCAAGTTGGACCATTTGGAGTCCAAGGGTGCGGCGCAAAAATGGTACCGGCCCAAGCCTTTGAGACCGGTGGTCAAAAACGGCTTGCCGTCTGCAAATGAGATCAGGTTGCGTTCCAGCGATCCCGAGCGGCTTCTGGCATGCCATCCGCGGACTGTGGGCAGGTCTACCCGACGCGGAGCGCGGGCAAAAACACCGGCAAACAGCGGGTGGTCATGGTGCAATTTTCCGAGACGAACAGGCTCTTCCGAGGTCATCCAATCGGCGACTCCATGTGCCCCAAGCCCGACCAGCAGTTCATTCCAACCAGCGCCAAGGGCCTCGGCAGGCGGCATCATCAGCAGGCTTTTGCCTGCTGAGACATTCCGTAATAGGGCCGCCACCAATCCATTGGAGGGGTCGCGAACGCCTTGGAGAACGATGAGGTCAGCAGCATCGAGCCCGTCGTAATCCAGGGATGAGGCCGCCATGGATTGCACCTCGTGCAAGGCGGCATCTCCAAAGAGCCTGCCCAAAGCGACCTGCTCAGCAGGGGTGGATTCGCGGCCTTGAAGCAGGACAACCTTGACGTTTTCCGCCACATTGTATCCCACATGCAGGGCGTCATCGAATGTGACAGGGGCGTCGGTGGTAGAGACAACGGCGTGAATAGGACCACTTTCCTCGTGCCGGAAGCGCAGCACCGTGTCTGTGGGCAACCCCGGCACAATGCGGTAAGAACCGATCGCTGCCTTGCGCCCATTGATGCTGAGGCTCAGGGGCAAATCATCTACTGGGCGCTGCGCATCGTGGGCAATGCGCACATGCAAGACTTCGCTGCGGCCAACCAGGCGCATGGGGGTGTCAAACCAGGCCGAATCCACTCGGATGTTGACCTTGGGCTGGGCCGATTGCGTCACAAAGCGCACAAAAAGCGTGGAGTCGACCATGCCGGCATTCTCTCCCGTCAAGGTGTGACTGGACTGTTGGAGGTCGGTAAAGAGATAAGCGAGGCATTGGTCTCCTGAGTCATCGCTCAGGAATTCCTGCTGATGAAACAGCACATCGCGGATATTGGGGGAGGCGTGTCCAGCTTGCACCGATGCGATGCGCTCGAGGGCTTCTTCTTTGGTCAGCCAACGGCGGTCAGCCGGGTCAAAAGAAGAGGAGACGACATGGAAGCGGTCGGTGGCCGCGTGAGACTCTACTAGAGCCAGAGCGCCATTCTTGGCGGCCTCTAACATGGGGCCGCTGCGGCCCTCCAATTCCATCGAAGGGCTTGTGTCCATGTATACAGAAACACGCTTTTGACCGCCATTTCCGTCCCCTTCTTCAGTGGGCCACATGGGCTCCGCAAAGGCGAGAACGATGCATGCCATGGCTGCAAGGCGCAAGAGGAGCACCAGCCAGTTCCGGATGCGGTTACGGGACCGCGATTCCATCCTCACTTCTTTGAGGAAGGCGGTTTGCGAAAAAGAAACCTTTCGGTGTCGGCGGAAACTAAACAGGTGAACCAGCACCGGTATGGTCAGCGCCGAAAGCGCCCAAAGGACCTCGGGGTGGACGAACTGCATCTATATGCGAATTTAGTGCCCAACCGTGCCCGATTCATCTTCTTCCCCAACTGGCCGCCCTCGGCGTCCTCAAAATCACCGGCGAAGGCCCTCAAGAGCCCGCCTTGATCAATGGAAATTCTTATTGGATGAGGCGGCGGACCGCTATGAACAACCTGACTTTCTGGATGCAGATCCACTGGGCATCCCGCACCGGTTTGAAGCCCCGGATGACATTGCGGCCGCAGGATTTTTTGCGGCCACCTTGGCTTGGGGCAACCGCGCCAGCATCATCCGCTCCTGTGACAACTTGATGGACAGAATGGATGGTGCCCCCGCCGCATTTGTCCGGGAAGCCACCGATCGAGAGTTGGCAGTGCTCGATGGCTTTGTGCACCGGACGTTTCAATCCGAAGATGCCAAGCGTTTTGTCAGATGCTTGCGTTCGTTGGAACGCGACGGGGGATTGGAGGGTGCATTCACTCAAGCTTTTCGCGATTCGGAAGGTGCACAGGCGGAAGCAGCAGTGCCCGATATGGGAGCAGCGTTGCACAGGTTCAAGCTGCGTTTCTTTGCCGATGAGGCCCCGGACCGGACCGTTAAGCATGTGGCCGATCCCGCCAAAGGCAGTGCCGCCAAGCGGTTGTGTATGTACCTCCGTTGGATGGTCAGGTCCAACCACCGTGGGGTGGATTTTGGACTGTGGCAGGGCATACCGCCGTCTGCATTGCGCCTGCCGCTTGATGTTCACACAGCCTCGGTCTCTCGGGCACTGGGATTGCTCAAGAGAAAAGGCAACGATTGGAAGGCGGTAGAGGAGGTGACCACTGCATTGCGTTGGCTAGACCCCGAAGACCCTGTTCGGTACGATTTCGCCTTGTTTGGAATGGGGGTCAATGGCGCGTTGGCACCGACCTAGCGCACCTTATTGGACGCGGTAAATGCCCGCCAAGCCTCTCTGTCTGTCGCAAATGACAGCGCCCCTTCTTCAAATTTTTCCAAGTTGACCCAACGAAACGACTGCTTGGCGCCGGCTTCAAAGTCAAAAAGTTCTTGCGTCACCCGAAAGGTGGGTGCGGCGTCTAGCCGGGCCACATAATAGTGGCAGAGAACCTGTTCGTCAGGCCGCCATGCGGAACGCACAAAGGAGGCTGTGGCGTGCACAAGGGGCCCCAAAGAGATGGGTTGCCCCAATTCTTCCAGTGCTTCCCTCCGCGCGCAATCCCCGGGGCCTTCACCAAACTCCAGCCCTCCGCCCGGCCACTTGGTAAAGCGACGTCCCGCAATGATTTCATCGCTGACCAAAACCCGGTCGCCCATCACGTCACCACGGGTCGTGCCGTCCATCAGGAAAAAGTACACCCGCACGTTGAAGCGCTTCAGAGGAACGTTTTCGGCATCGGGACGTGTGGCCCGGAGCATTTCGCGTTTGCCCGGCGGACCGGGCAGCTTCTCTACAACGAGGCCCGCAGACTGCATGGCTCTTCTTACCGCTCCTTTGGAGCAATAAGTCACCAGCATCCCTCCAATATTGAGCAATTCGTGGGCTTCTTTGAAGCGTTCTTCCGCCCACAATTCAGGCTGGCTGTCGGGCGCAAACGCATCGTAGTAAATCAGGTCGAACGTCCCTGTTTCAGAGGCGGCGAATTCTTGCCAGCCTTGGAGCAGCCGCACAAATCGGGCGCCGTCCTCCCACTGTACTTGGTGCCGTTCGGCCCCATGACGGTCATGCAGGGCATTGACATGGGCATCAGAAACGCCTGCATCGGTCGCCAGCGCCATTTCGGTCAACGTTTCAGAAGACAGCGGGTGGGGCTCCAATGCCACGTATTCGAGCGCGGGGCGTCGGGCGGCAGGTACCGCATTCCATGCACTGTAGGTGAGCAAGGCATTCAGCCCGGTGCCCAATCCCAACTCCAAAATGCGCAGCGGCTTGGGAGCAGTTTGTCCATCGATGCAATGGTTGAATCCTGCATGGAGGAATACGTGCAGCGATTCAGTGACCGCCCCGTGTCGGCTATGGTAGGCCTGATTAAACCGCAGTGAGTGCAGGGTAAACGACCCATCGGCAGTGCGTTGGGCGGTCAACTCCTCTCGTTCGGAATTCATGGGTGTGGGTCCTTCCTCGGTGGCCATGGTCCGAAGTTAATGTCGCGGTTGCTGCCTTGAGAAGATCAGGGCGTCTGCCGCGACCTGGCTGCTTAGCCGGTTTGTCCGATCCTGTGCATCACACAGTCATCAATCCGGCGGTACAGTTGAGGGGGACTAAAGGTGCGCCAGCCCATTTCCTGAAGCTCGCCGCCCATGACGAAGTATTGGTCCAAGTCCGCAAGGGCCAGCTCCTCTGTGACATGCTCCCGAAAGTTGAGCAAGGCAATCCAGCCATCCGCATCGGTGACTTCATCAAACCACTCTTCGTAGTAGCAATCGTCGCTCGAATGAAAGTTGAGCACATTTTCGCCAATCAGAATGAAGCGCTCAATGCCCTCTTGCATCAAGGGTTCGATCACGTTGCGCTTCAGGTTCATCACATCGTTAAAGAGGGTGTCATTCCATTCACCAATGAACTCGATGACCGTGAACCGTTCGTCGTAATCGGTAAACAGGATTTTCGCAAACAGTGTGGTGCTGCCGATGTTGTCCCATTGGGGATGGATGAAGTGGTTGTAGATCCGCTCTGTGTAGTGGGTCTCGCTGTATTGCCGGTCGTGAAAAGGGGAACGCTCATCGTCACTGGCGACGTAAAAATTCCGCCAATTGTAGAAGGGTTCGATGTCGTGCATGACCAGCCTTAATTCTGTGCTTTGAAGGTATCGATGGCTTTCCTGACCGAGCCGAACTCGGTCAGCAGTTGCAAAGCCCGGTCCATGGGGATGCCCAAGGCCTCGGACACCATTCTCCCCCCGCGGTCCACCAATTTCTCGTTGGCGAGTTTCATGTCCACCATTTTATTGCCTTGCACATGGCCGCATTGGATCATGATACCGGTCGACAATTGGTTCAGTATCAGCTTCTGAGCGGTGCCTGCTTTCAGGCGTGTGCTGCCCGTTACGAATTCTGGTCCGGTTCGGGCGACAAGGGGGAGTGCCACCGACGCCGCGAGCGCTCCTTCGGGGTGAGAGGTAATGCCGATGGTGGTGATTCCATGCGCAGCAGCCCATTTCATGGCCCCCACCACGTATGGCGTTCGACCGCTGGCCGCAATGCCAACGACCACGTCTGCTGGGCTGGCGCCATGAAGCTCCAAGTCGCGAATACCGCCTTCAGCATCGTCTTCGGCACCCTCTACTGCCTTTCGAATGGCGCCATCTCCACCGGCAATCAAACCGATGAAGACACCTTCTACCCCAAATGTGGGCGGAATTTCACTGGCATCGAGCACACCCAACCGTCCGCTGGTTCCAGCGCCGAGGTAAAAGACCCGCCCACCTGCAGAAACCAAGGCCGACGCGCGTTCTATCGCTTCGCCGATCGCTGAGGACAGCGCTTTGACCGCTTCGGTGGCCTCCCGATCGCAGGCAGCCATTGCCGCCGCAATTTCCACAGCGGTCATGTTTTCCAGTTGGTCCCACTGGCCAGATTGTTCTGTGGGAGAGAGGGGGGCTTTCATGAACGGGAAATTCGGGCTCCCGGATCAATAATCCGCTATTCTGAGGCGGAAAAGCCCGTGTCTTCTGGACCAAATCGGCGGTCGCCCCATTGTAAGCCTGCTTGAAGCAGCAAGAGCGACAGAGCGAGCAATGCGGCCAACACTTCGTGTGCAACGGCGCCCCAACCTTCCATTCCGAAAGACAGCCTCAAAATGATGGTGGCCACTACAAAGCCAGAGTTTCGCAGGATGAGTCCGTAGTTGGACAGGTAGCGCAGGGAGGTCACCAAGAGAATAACATCCACGAAAATCAACACCGTAAAGAAGTCGTGGTAGAAGATGGCGTTGGGGTCCAGAAGGGTGCCCGTTCCTTCTTGGGCGTGGTGAAGAATGTCCAAACACCACTGACCAAAGCTCCAAATGGCGATCAAGGCCAAGGCCACGCCAAGTAAGGCCGCGACGTGACGCTTAAACCGGATAAAACGCGCCAATTCATGGTCCTCAATCCTCGCCATACGCCTGGGCAAGATTCGATAGAACGCTACGAGGGATGCCCCGAGCAGCACCGCTCCCACAATGTGCGGGAAGAAGGGGTCTTGCCAAGGCCAAATCAGCGACGACCCATCGGATTCTTGCAGGACGGAGAGGTCCTTGAATACCGAACGAATTTCGATCAGAGATACGATCTCCAATTGTTTGCCCATGGATCGGGCAAAGGATGAGGGGAGGTGGTATACCAACAGATAGACCTCTGCCACCAGAATGGCCGAAAATGGCGTGTACAGGACATGGAGGGGGTGTCCAAACAGGCTCTCGGGCATGGGGAAAGGGAGCCAACCCGCCTCGTGAATGCCAAAGAGGAGCAGATGCAGGAAGAACAAGCCCAAGGCAAGCTGCACCAAGATGTGTTCCACCGCCTTTTTAGAGGAAGGGCTCAGGATGAGTTCCGCAAGGCGGTCGAGACGGTGAAGGAGAATGTTCAATGTTGGGAGGCTTCAGCCTCCCAGATCTCCCAGGCGGCTTCCGCTTGGAACTTTAACATGGAGAGTCCTCCTAATGTTCTGGCTCCTAATGAAGAAGCGTGTTTCAGTAGGCGTGTTTGAGCAGGGTTGTACACCAAGTCGATGACCA
>CAJQJX010000097.1 GCA_905478795.1 uncultured Flavobacteriales bacterium | reverse complement strand
CGAATTTGAACGATGTCCCGGTTCACATCCTTGCCTCACGTATTGGTGCATTCGGCCGGTTTAACGCCGCGGCTGGAGGCGGCACTGCAGTGGTCATTGGATGTCGTGTTGGGTTTGTCTTGGCGCCATGAGCCCGATGTCGATGTCTTTTCGGAATCCGAGGGCGTTTGGAAGCTTCAATACGGCGGCGAACCGGTAGAAGGAGTGTTCAGGATAGAGCCTGAGGGATTGTTGGGGGAAGACAGTTTGAGAAAGGTGCCCCCCGCATCTGAGCATGGCAGCGAAGATCTACTTGCGCTGATTTTTTGGATGGGCAGCCGCATGGAGGAGTGGAGGGAGGATGCCCTTCGCGATGTCCATGGAAGGTTTGATCCTACGGGGTCTGTGCCCATGGAAAAGGGATGGCTGTCGGTGCCCATCTGTGAGCAGTGGGCTTTTGAGTTGGGCGCGCAGATGCTCGGCCATACTTGGCCCGATCACCGGGACCGTCTCAAAGCAGAATACACCGTGAAGCCCACCTTGGATGTAGACAGCGCTTATGCGTTTATAGGCAAGGGTGCTTGGAGGACGGGGGGAGCTTGGTCACGCGATGTAGCGCGCGGTCAATGGGCCTTGGCAGGACGCCGTTGGCGCGTTTGTAGGGGAGTGGCTCCGGACCCCTACAATACCTACCAGAAGGCCAATGAGTGGCACCGTGAATTTGAATTAGAGCCCCAGTGGTTTTTTCTACTTGCCCGTTTTGGTTCACACGACAAAGGGTTACCGCCCAGCAGCAAAAAGCTCCGCAACTTGATGCGAAGTTTGGAATCGGCACATTCAGGTTCAGTCCAATGGCATCCGGGATATGCTTCGGCTGTGGAGCTCCAAACCTTGGAAAATGAATGTCAAAGTTTCTCGGACATCATGGGCCGTCCTCCTGTGGCATCGAGACAACATTATTTGCGCATGGAGCCTGGCACGACAAGGCGCAACTTGATCAAATTGGGCATTCGAGAAGACCACACCGAGGGGCACGCCGTCTGCACAGGTTTCAGGGGCGGATTCACCCGGCCTCGGCCCTGGTACGACCTGAAGACGGAGTCCTTGACCCCCTTGATGCTGCATCCTTTTGCCGCTATGGATGCGACCTTGAGAAGATACCTCAACATGGCGCCATCGGAAGTGTCAGAGCACATGGCTGGCCTCGCGTCGCGGGTCCGGCCGCTTGGAGGAACGCTCCGCCTTTTGTGGCACAATGAGAGCTTGGCACCGGAGGGGCCTTGGAAGGGATGGGGTAACGTATATCCCAACGTTCTCCAAGTGGTGCGCTAATACACCCTGCGCCCCTTTCCTTTGTTGCAAGATGGAGTGGACTACAATTTTTGAAGCGGCAGGCTGGATGCTGTTCAGCTTTGTCAAGTTCATTGTCATGCCCTCCACCGCCATTGCGTCAGGGCTCCCGCCTTGGTGGGTGTTTGTCTATTCAGCTGGTGGCGCTGTATTGGGCCTGGTGGCTATGCAACCCGTGGTACGGTCTCTTTTTGGTTGGCGCACGAGGGTGCGTCGCCGCAAAGGCAAACTTGCGTTTACGCCAAATAGGCGGAGAATCGTGCGTGTTAAACAGAATTTCGGCTTGCTGGGGATCGCGTTTTTAGGTGGCCTTGTGGGCGTTCCTGTGGGGGCGCTGTTGGCTTTTAAATACTTTGAAAATCGGTCTGACACCCTGCCCGTGATGGTACTGGCTTATGCGGCTTGGAGTGCATTGTTGACGACCTTGTCAGCGCTGGCCTTGATTTAAATGCCCATGTCTGAGCGCACCGCATTGTTTTTTGATTTGGACCGCACCCTTTGGGACTTTGAGCGGAATTCACTGGAGACCTTAAAGGGGTTGTTTGACGACTTTGCCTTGGCCGATCAGGGAGAAGGTGACTTTGAGGCGTTCAATGCCGTGTACCAGCGCGAAAACGCGCAGTGTTGGGCCGATTATCGTCAGGGAAAGATGCAGAAGGAAGTGCTGCGCTCGGAGCGCTTCAAGCGGGCTTTGAATGGGTTTGGAGTGGATGACCTCGATTTGGCCGAGAAATTGGGTTGGCAATACGTGGAGCGCGGCCCGCATCAGCGGCATTTGATTCCCGGTTCGCTCGAGGTGCTCGAGGCTTTGCGAATGCGGGGGCATGAGATTCACATCCTCACCAATGGGTTCAGCGAGGTCCAGCACATCAAAGTGAAAAACACGGGGATCTCAGAATGGATCGATCACCTGCTGACCAGTGAAGAGCTCGGTCACTTAAAGCCGGCCCGGGCCTGTTTTGACGCCGCCCTTGAGTGGACTGGTGTGCGGAAGGAGGAGGCCTGGATGATCGGAGACGACCATGAGGCTGATGTGGTTGGTGCACATGAAGCGGGCTGGAAGACGGTGTTTTTTAGTCCTGATGCTCCTGCCGAGCCCGGTTCTCCGGCCTCGGCAACGGTTGCAGCGCTGCAAGATTTGTTAGCAGTACTGCCCTAATGCCCTCAGAGCTCTGGGTTAACTTGCAGCCATGAGTCAGGAAAACCAAGGAAACAAGCCCAAGTTGAACATTGAGCTGTCAGAGGAGGTAGCGCCAGGCGTGTACTCAAACCTCGCTATGGTGACACACAGCCAGACCGAGTTCATCTTGGATTTTATCCAGGTGATGCCGGGTACGCCAAAGGCCAAAGTGCGCTCTCGTGTTGTGCTTTCTCCCCAACACGCCAAGCGGGTCATGAAAATGTTGGTGGACAACATCAGCAAATTCGAAGGTCAGCACGGCAGGATTGAAATGACAACGCAGTCGGAACCTTCGTTCCCAGTGAATTTCGGCGGTCCCACAGGAGAGGCTTGAACGGCCTTATTGGTCAGTTCCAGTGACTGCCCCGGGTAGTGACCACGCCGACAACCTGCCCCAACATGTGTGCTGTATCAGGTGTGCAGAGGGTGTTGGGTGCCCTTGATGCCGATTTGGGAATGCGCGTTTCGTTCGTGGAGAACACGGTAAACTCAGCGGGTTGACCTTCCACAAGACCCATTTCGGCCTCGGACGCGGCATAGACCTTCCGCGGACCGGTCACCAAGACGCCATGCAGAGCGGTGAGCGCCTCGTCGATGGTGGCGCCATGATCGGTCAAAGCTCCCAGCAGTGCAGGGCCAACAGCATGGATCCCAGCAACGCCTGGTTTGACCACGATAAAGTCGACATCGTGCTCTTCGGGGGTACGCGGTCTGTGGTCAGATACGACCAGGTCAACCACGCCATTCAAGACGGCTTCGCGCAATGCGAAGCGGTCATCTTTGGAACGCAACGGTGGAGACAGCTTCATGGCGCTGTTAAATCCGTTCAGGTCTTCATCGGTCCAACAGAGGTGGTGCACGGTGGTCCCGCACGTCACTTGAAGGCCTTTTTGCTTGGC
>CAJQJX010000096.1 GCA_905478795.1 uncultured Flavobacteriales bacterium | reverse complement strand
CGACAAGGGACTGGTGCCAGAGGATGCATCAGCGCTGCGCAATGGTTGGGGGACTTTGGGCGTTTCATTCCTGATGTCCCGTCCTAACTTCACCCCAGATTTTTTTGCAACGGCCATTGACCAGTAGCATGAAGCCCCCCTCAACAGCACCCACTGCTTTTTATGCGCCCGCTCTCCAGGCGGCTTCAAGGAGCCGCAACATGCACGCGCTGCGGATCGTGCATTGGGCAATGGTGCTCATTGGACTTTGGACGGCTCCTACTGTGGCAAAGTCGCAGGCACTCGACCTCTCCTCGCTCGAGGTGCTTCACAGTGGCCTGAGAAGCTGTGAAGGTGCGACCTGCAAGACCATCAGTGACAGCCTCTCCAGTGCGTTGATGGAATTGCTGGTTGAGGCCGATCCAAACGCAGAAATTGAAGGGCCCCGATTCATGGCTGCGGTTCAGTCGGGCGACAGAAGGCTCAAGGTCTTTACCTGGAATTGGGCCCAGTCCAACCGCACATCATCTTACGGTGGTGTGGTGGCCTTTCAGCGTTCTGAAGACGCCCCATTGGAGTTGACTCAATTGTACGACGACAGCAGCGCCGACGCCCCCAGTACCCAAGCGGCTGTTTCGTCCAGCGATTGGCATGGCGCTTTGTATTTTGACATGGTTCCAGACCCCGTGGACAAGGACACTTGGATGCTACTGGGATGGGACGATGCAGATGCGATGGTTACCCGAAAGGTCATTGAGCCGATTCAAATTCGGGGAAGGGGCATTCGATTTGGCGCTCCCACATTGAACGGAACGATGGGCATGGCCCGCAGATGGGTGCTTGAATTTGCGGATGCGGTACAGGTTTCACTGCGCTATCAACCCGAAAAGAAGGGCAAGGACGGACATCCGCGGCGCATCGTGTTTGATCACCTTGCGCCCAGTGAGCCTCACCTCACCGGCATTACAGCCTACTATGGGCCCGACATGACGTTTGATGCATTCGTGCCTGGAAAGAAGGCCAACTCCCCTTGGCAACTGGCGCCGAACACTGCGCCCATCCAAGCCCTTCCCTCTGACCGTCCATTCGTAGACCCACGTCCGCGAAACCGTCGGGAAAACCAACCTTGAGGCCAGACCTCTTGCGTAACTTCCAACCATGGAACGCATCCGTATTTTCTCCATTGCCCTCGGACTCTTATGTCTTGCTCCAGCGCTGCTACAGGCTCAGGAGAGCGCTTCAGAAATGCTGAAAAAAGTCTATGGCACCTCACCTGAAAGGCCCGATGGATACAGCTTCACGAAAGTCATCCACTACGATATCATTCAGCGTGTAGCGGGGGCAGAAGGCCAACCCTTGCAAAAGATTCAAGGCACCATGGATGTGTATTACACCCCTGGCGACAGTTCCTACGGCAGGGTGATCGAGACCGAGGAAGCCACGATGCAGCATATCGGGGACCTCAACCTTGGAATGCGTTACACATTAACCGCACTTGGGGAAGTAAAAATTGGCAGCGAAAGCCCGCTCAATGTTCAAGTCAGGGATACCCTCAAGATGTCGCGCGTATCCGGTGACCGCGAGATTGACGGCCGAATGAGTGCGCACTTTTGGTACGAAAAGGGCACGACCATTGACGAACTCTGGGCCGACAGCCAAGCTTCGGAGGAGGAGGTGGCCATCAGCCGGCTGTGGCCCCGATTCGAACCCGGATTCACGGGCTTGGCCAATGGAACTTATGTCGGTTTGGCCACGCGTTGGGTCTCTATAGACACCAAATTCAGCCGCGAACCGCGGACTGTCTTGGAATTCAAAGGAGCTGAATCCTTAGAGACACCCGTCGAAGTGTCATTAGAGGGCTATGTCTTTCCGGTCAGCGAAGCCGACATGATGCGCCAGCGTCTGGAAGCAGAGCGCCAATGATCAACGCTGTCCGAATCGGACTTCTGTAGCGCCGTGTCCGTACTTCCTTGGGTCTCCTTCCCGGCAACTGCAATGCGGCCAGAATGAACTGAGGGCTTCCCTGATTTCTTGCCGCAATCGGCCCTGTCCGACGCCGTGAATGAAGATCACCCGTGGGATGCGCTTCTCTTCTGCCCTCCGCATCATGCGGTCAAAGTGATCCATTTGGAGCGTGAGCATCTCGTGCGGTGTCGCCCGATCTCGGGCTCCGGTTAGCGCATGGAAATGCAAATCCACCTCCATATGCTCGTCCCGCTTGCGCATACTGGTGGCATCAGGATTGCGGTATTTGACGTCGAAGTCCTTCTGCGAGGCCTTGATGAGGTGCTCATCCACATTGCGCTCCAAGAGCTCCCCTTTTGTGATGTCCTTCGAAGCGTAGGCTCGGGCTTCCTCAGCGGCATTGGGCATGGGCAGACATTCTTTGGCCTGAAACCGCATCGGAAAGCCGTCGTTGTCTTCGATGAGCAGGGTCTGACCACCATCCTCAACGGCGAGGATTTCACCTTCACCGCTCTGGTGCAGAAACCGCACCCTATCGCCTACAGAAAAACCCCTTGCCATGTCCCCAAATTAGACCCTTTCAGCGACAATCCTGCCTTTTAGTGGCGGCGCTACCTTTGGAATATCCATGGTCCGTCCACTCCTCGTTGTCGCCTTCGTTTTAGAGGTCTTTGGCCACTCCATCTGTGCGCAAGGGATAGCGGACAGCACGGCTTTCCCGCCGGGATTTCGGCCCTTTGTTCACTTGATTGGCGCCGCAGAAGTGGTCGCAACAGATGAAGGTCCCGATTGGCGCGGAATGGACATCAAGGACTACGACGAGACCAAGAACAAATACCTGGACCTCGAAGTCATGGTGCTCAAGGTTTGGCCGCAAGTCATGATCATCTCCAGCATGCTCGACACCATGCGGACGTCTTTTTCTCAAGGCATAGAATCCGTCCCCGACAGCACCTTGAAGGCCCAACGCGCCTCCATTCAGTCCGGAAAAGAGGAACGAAAAGCAGAAAAGAAGGCGGAAAAACGCGCACGCAAATCAGATCCTCCCCTGGACAAAGAAGCCCAAGAAGAAACGTCCAGTCAACCAGGCGATCAGGACACGGGTGTTTCAGTGGAGATCGGTAAATCTGAATCCGAGCAAACCCCGGATACCATCAGTGTCTCCAACGATCCCTGCATGATCGCTCTTCAAGAACAGCAAGGGTTCATCGCATTGGACAGTTTGGACGCCGAGGGCCAACAGCTCATGGTTTCCGACACCGCTTTCCAAGATGACATGGGTTTCAAGGAAGGGTTTCTGCTTGTGCATCTGCTGGACCGACAAAATCCCGGCATGCTCAACTTTGCCGACGATTATGCCAAAGCGGTCAAGCTCCCCTTTTGGAGCACCATTAAGATGTTTTCTCGGCTGAGTGGCTACCGCATCAACAAAGCGTACGATCCCGAGCGCTATGATGGCAAGTTGGAGCACATCATTCGCAAGCACGGCCTGGATTTGCAGACCTCTCCTTGTGAATGAGCAAGTAAACGGAGACCTTGAGGTCAGGTCTTAGCGCATGGGCCGGCCGGCCTCCACGTCTTCGATGAAGCTGGCGACCCCTCCCATGAAGGCGTCCCGATCGTCCCACATGCACAGGTGAGAACCGTTGTAGCAATGCAAGGAACGGCCGTTGGCCACAAGGTTGGCTTGTTGCGTCATCTTATCGGGGTCCATGGTATCGTACTCAGCACCGACCATCAGCGTGGGCACGGTGATCTCTCCGAGGCGATCGGTGATGTCCCACTCAATCAAACGGCCGCCCACGCGGAATTCACTGGGTCCCTGCATGAGGTCGTACAGCTTGTAGTTCAGGCGCTCAAAAGAACCCGTGATGGCTTCGGGCCACTCTTCCAATCGGCAGAGGTGCTTGGCGTAAAAATGCTCGTCGACCAGCTGGAGGAACGTCTCGTTTTGAATGTCGCCCGCGGCCTCAAAGGCTTCAAGGCTGTCGAGAATGGCCGGATCCATTTGAGGGCGCAAGACCTCTTCGTTGTACGCCGCATACTCGGGAATGCTTGTGACCATATTGCTCACAATGAGGCCTTTGAGGTTTTCTTGATGCCGCAACGCATATTCCATGCCCAGGATGCCGCCCCAGCTGTTTCCGAGGATGTAGAAGTTGTCTTTGTTCAGACCAAGGGCCACGCGAACCTCTTCCACTTCTTCGCACCAGCGGTCGATGGTCCACAGGTCTTCAGTGGGCTGGTCGCTGTAGTAGCTGCCGAGCTGATCGTAATAGATCACCTCGTATCCCTGTGATTCGGGCAGCACGTCGCCGAGAACAGTCATGTACTCGTGGGTGCAAGCCGGCCCACCGTGCAGGGTCAAGATTTTGACATCGGCACTCTCCCCCACCGTTTGGGTAAAGACGCGGTAGCCATTGGACAGCTCTACCATTTTCACGCCAGGTTCCGCGTGCTTGGCAGCCCGGCGCGCACTGTCGGCCGCCGTAAACTCCAGCGCACAATTCCCCGTGGCATGGTAGTCGTCTTCTACTGCGGCATCATCGTGGACATGGCCTTGGTGGCTGTCCGCAGAACAACACCCGTCATTGGCGCAGGAAACAAGCAAGAAGGCCGGCAGCACTGCCAGCATCAGAAGTGGATGGAATCGCATGCGGGGAAGTTAGTTCAGGCGAGGAATTCGGAGGCGCCGTCGATGACGCCGTCGACGACCGTGGGGTCCAGGAGTGTGGAGGTGTCGCCGAGCTGGTCGTGCTCGCCACTGGCCACCTTGCGCAGGATGCGGCGCATGATCTTGCCGGAGCGCGTCTTGGGCAAGCCGGGTGTGAATTGGATGCGATCCGGACGGGCGATGTTGCCGATCTCGGTGTTGACTTGGATGCCGATTTCTTTGCGCAGGGCCGCGATGCCGTCGGCCGTGCCAGGAAGGGCACCGTCTTTGAGGATGACGTAAGCGTGCACGGCCTGTCCCTTGATGGGGTGTGGGTAACCGATGACGGCGCACTCGGCCACGGCGGGGTGCGAATCGATGGCGTCCTCAATCTCCGCGGTGCCGAAGCGGTGGCCGCTCACGTTGACCACGTCGTCGACGCGGCCGATGATGCGAAACATGCCGTCGGCATCGCGTCGGGCACCATCACCGGTGAAGTACTTGCCTTTGAAGGCGCTGAAGTACACGTTGCGACAACGCTCGTGGTCGCCATAGGTGGTGCGGATCATGGACGGCCAAGGGCGGTCGATGCAGAGGTAGCCTTCGGCCTCCCCTTCCAAGGTGTTGCCGTCGCCATCCACCAGCACGGGGCTGATGCCGGGCAAGGGATATCCGGCATGGGCCGGCTTCATGGGGCTGTGCGATCCGAGGCCGCTGATGAGGATGCCACCGGTCTCGGTTTGCCACCACGTGTCGACCAGCGCGCAGCGGCCGCCACCAATCGCGTCGTGGTACCACTGCCAAGCCTCCTCGTTGATGGGCTCTCCCACCGAACCGATCACCTTGAGTGACGACAGGTCGTGGCCTTGGGCAAAGCGGGGCTCGCAGGCCATGAGCGCCCGAATGGCGGTGGGCGCGGTGTAGAACTGGTTCACCTTGAGCTTCTCGCAGACCTCCCAGAAGCGGGCGGGCGAAGGGTATGTGGGCACCCCCTCGAACATGACCGTGGTCGCCCCATTGAGCAGCGGGCCGTAAACGATGTAGCTGTGTCCGGTGATCCAGCCGATGTCGGCGGTGCACCAATAGACGTCGCCGGGCTGGTATTGGAACACGTTGGCGAAGCTGTATCCGGCATACACCATGTAACCACCGCAAGTGTGGACCACCCCCTTCGGCTTGCCCGTGCTGCCCGAGGTGTAGAGGATGAACAGCAAGTCCTCGGCGTCCATGGGCTCGGGTGGACAGTCGCCAGAAACGGTGGTCAAGGCCTCGTGGAGCCAAACGTCGCGGTCGGCGGACCATTGGACGTCTTCGCCGGTGTGGCGGACCACCAGGTTGGTGGTGACCGTGGGGCATTCGGCGAGGGCCTCGTCCACGACGGCTTTGAGGGCGAGCCCTTTGGCGCCACGCTTCATGCCGTCGCTGGTGATCACGCAAACGGCGCCTGCGTCCTGGATGCGGTCTGCGAGGCTGCGCGCAGAGAAGCCGGCAAAGACGACGCTGTGTACCGCACCGATGCGGGCGCAGGCGAGCACAGCAACGGCCAGTTCCGGTACCATTGGCAGGTAAAGCGCCACGCGGTCGCCCTTCTTTACCCCGCGCGACTTGAGCACATTGGCAAAGCGGCAGACCCGGTCGTGCAGCTCCGCGTAGGTGATGGACACGGTGTCGTCTGCCGGGTCATTGGGCTCCCACAGAATGGCCGTCCGGTCACCGTGATCGGCCAAGTGCCGGTCCAAACAGTTGGCGGTGATGTTGAGCTGTGCCCCTTCAAACCAGCGCACCGAGGGCGTTTCGAACTCTGCAGAGCACACCTTTTCCCAAGGCTTCATCCATGCGTAATGCGCAGCGATGTCGGCCCAAAAAGCGTCGGGGTCTTGTTCAGCACTGCGGCGCGCGGCGGAAACGGCTTCGGGGGAGTCGAGCAAAAAAGACATGGCGACAAATTAGCCCGCCCGAACGGAAGGGCCGTTTTCAAGAGCGGGTTCCAATCGCCGTACCTTACTCACACACCTTCACGCGCATGCCCACCCTCCGCATCATTTGGCCACTCTTTGCACTGCTCATGTTCAGTGGGGTTAGTCAAGCTCAGCACCGGTGTGTCCACCAGAGGCAGCGCGAAGACATGCAGCTCGCCCATCCCGAGTGGATGGGAAGCCAAGAGCTCAGGAGGTTGTCGCTCGAAGACCACACCCGAAACTTTACCTCTCAGTCTCTTTCCTGCACGGACGAGGACCTTTTGATCCCCATTGTGTTCCATGTGGTGCACGACAATGGCCCAGAGAACATCTCTGATGCCCAAATCCACGAAGCGATAGTGCAAATGAACGAGGACTTCTCGGCCACAAACGCCGAGCTTTCCGAGGTCCACCCCAATTTCACGGGCATCGTAGCGGACGTGGGCATGGGCTTTCGCTTGGCCGACTTCGACCCCAATGGCCAGCCCACCACGGGCATCAACCGCATCCAGTCCGAACTGACCTACAACGGCAGCGATATCGCCCTCAAGCAATTGGTCCAATGGGACCCCACGATGTACCTCAACGTTTGGGTGGTGCACTCTTCGGATGGGGGCAACGGATCAGCATTCGCATTCTACCCCGCCGACGTCGAAGGATCCGCCTCCATTTACGATGGCGTGGTGTCTTCATACTGGGCCGTGGGTCGAACGGAAACTGCGGTCTGGACCCATTACAAGATCCTGACCCACGAGGTGGGACACTGGGCCAATCTCAAGCACACTTGGGGCGATCAGTCGGGCAATCAATCCACGGCAGGATGTGGTTTCGACGACGCGGTGGAAGACACCCCCAACACCATCGGAAACACCGGATGCGACCTAGAAGCCATCTCCTGCGGCTCGCCAGACAACGTGCAGAACTACATGGATTATTCCAATTGTTCCAACATGTTCACCCAGGGCCAAAAGGAAAGAATGCTGGCGACCATGTGCTCAGATGTGGCGGGGCGCAACAACATCTGGTCCCCGGAAAACCACGCACTCGTGTTCCTCCAAGACGATTTCTTGCCGAGGATGGTCTACCTCCAGACTTCCTTTTCGGAGTCATTTTCCAACGATGGCAGCGTCGACAGCGAGATCGGCATTGAATTGCTCGACCTCACCTTTGGCGCCACCGGTACGCTGGTAGAGGGGGTCGATTTCAACAGCGAAAACTTGCCCGCCGGGACCTCTTTGTCTGTGGTGGTGGTGGACTCCACCCATGCCACTGTGTACTTGTCCGGTCAAGTGGCCAACCACGAGACCGAAGACAACTTGGACAACTTGGAGCTGCACTTTACGGCCAACCCTTTCGATGGTGTTGCCTTTGAGGATCTGTACAATCCGTCCAATACCAACCTCGGACTGACCTTTTTGGATCCCTACGAGATTGTGTTTGTGGATTTGGTGGACGATGCACACAACTTCTTCGAAGGGCGCCGCTGGACCTGGTTTACCATGGGATCCGGTGGTGCAGACTTTGGGTTCTTTCACTACGACTTGGTCAACATCAAGCTCGAAACCTATGGCAACGGGGCCGTGTGCTACCCCGGCACCTCCAACCTGACCCCCCTTGCTTTTGGAGACCTGGTCGGCCCCGAATCCGACATCACCGAGCCAGGCCCTTGGTACCCGAACCAACTGGACTTGTCCAATCCCACCTACACCGACTGGAACGGACAAACCGCATACGCTGGCGTGCAATTTTATCGCAACGGCAATGCGCACTACGGTTGGATACGGATGCGCGTGAGTGAGGATGGCAGGCACTACTACGCCCTGGACATGGCGTACAATGAACAGCCCGACGGCCCCATTGCCATGGGCCAGGTGCAGTCTCCGGTCTTGGCGTACACCCAAACGGCGTTTCATGAAGCCTTTGATAACGACGGCAGCATCTCCTCGGAACGCAACATCGATCTGTTTGGGGCCACTTGGACCGCGTTTGACTCCCTTGGGGCCGGTTCTGGATTCGACACTTCCGAACTCCCCGAAGGATTGTCTGCCCAAATTGAACGCGTCTCCGATGCGCGCATCCGATTGTCGTTTGCTGGCCAAGCCAGTGCACACGTCGATGAAGACGACGTCTCATTCAACATCTCATTCGATTCCTCCCTTCTTTCCGACACCCCCAACGACATGGCCTTGTCGCGTTCGATGTCCCTCGACTTCGCCGACCCTTACGCCATCGAATATGTGGTGGTGGATTCTACCGAAGGCATCGCCATTGCCAACCCTGGCAACAACTGGAAATACTTCAGTTGGAATGTGGGCGATGCGAATTTTGGGCTCTGGTACATCAACGGCCATTTCCGCTTGGAAACGTATTCCAAATCTGGAGTCAGCAATGAAGGCTCCAACAACCTCAGCGCACTCCAAGAAGGAGACACCATCCACAGCGAAAGCCACTGGACGTACTTCTCGGAATTGGAGACCCAGCTCGTCATCACTTCCCCCACTTATACCGACTGGAATGGCCAAACCACATACGCTGGTGTCAAATTCACCATGGCAGAGCGCTTCCACTACGGCTGGATGAGATTTGAAGTCAGCGAGGATGGTGACATGGTGCGGCTTGTGGACTACGCCTATAACCGCAAGCCCGGAGAGGAGATCCTGGCCGGTCAGATCTATGCCACATACGGATGCACCGATCCGTTGGCATTGAACTTCAACCCCGTCGCTGTGGACGATGACGGAACCTGTACCTACCCCCTGGACTGCGGGGAAGACAACGTCCTGAGCCTGCACATGTTCGATTCCTACGGAGACGGGTGGAATGGCAATGCACTCGACATCTCCACAACCGAAGGTGAGCTGATGCAGAGCTTGACCCTGAATTCAGGGTCAGGGGGCACGACCGAATTTTGCCTGCCCGATGGATGCTACACCTTTGGTGCAGGTGGCGGAAACTATCTCGGTGAAATTTCCTGGGAACTCTTCTTGGACAGTGTGTCTGTGGCCAGTGGAGCCGGTGGAGAATCCGGACTGTTCTCCGTCAACAGCGATTGCAGCCCCTTTTACGGATGCACCGATGAGCAGGCCTTTAACCACGATCCCAATGCCCTCCTCGACGACGGCTCCTGTTCTTATCCCGTGATGGGGTGCACCGATCCTATAGCCTTGAATTTCGCAGCCGACGCCGAGGAAGACGACGGCTCTTGCTACTACGATTATGACGTACTGGGGTGCACGGACGAATCGGCATTGAACCACAACCCCAACGCGACCTACGACGACGGCTCTTGTCTGTACCCCAGTTTGACATTGGACGATGTCGCCAGCGAATGGTGCATGGGCGACACCCTTTGGATCTCCTGGTCCGGTGGCAACCCCAACACGGATGTTTACCTGAGCTTGATCGACATCAACGCCAACGCCGCTGTGGCGAGCTTGGGCACTGTGGACAACACCGGCTTGCACCCCTGGGTCGTCGCCGTTTCTGAAGCGGGCATACCGTACCGGATTTACCTCGCGGAGCACCCCTACCCACCGAGCTCATGGGATTATGGGAACCCGTTCACCGTGTCCCAAGATTGCGCGCCTGCTGTGCTGGGCTGCACCGACCCACTGGCTTGCAATTTTGAATTCGACGCCACAGAAGACGACGGGTCCTGCCTGTTCACCACCGATGCCTTGGGCATCTGCGGAGGCGATTGTGTTGCCGACAACAACGGCGACGGCATTTGCGACCCCACTTGCCCCCAAGACCTCGACCAAGACGGCATTGTAGCGGTCAACGACGTCTTGATCATACTCGGCGAGTTCGGATGCTCCTCCATCTGCGCGGCCGACATCAACCTTGATGGCATCGTCTCTGTGGAGGACTTCCTGATGGTCTTGGGTGAGTTCGGAAACAGCTGCAACTGAGGTCGGAACACACACAGGATTTCAGCCCTTTTGCCACCAAATCGAAAGCCCCCGTTGCGACATTGCAACGAGGGCTTTCTGTAAGCTGTGGCGACCATGGAAGGATTCGAACCCTCAACCTCCTCATCCGTAGTGAGGTGCTCTATCCAGTTGAGCTACATAGTCATTTTTCCCCTGCGGGAGCGCAAATGTAGTCAGAAATTCGACCCCAACAACCTCTTCGGCCATCTCTGAATGTTCATGGCTTATTTTCGTCTTTATCCCATGGACCACACGTTAAGAACATGCTTTAGCTGGTTGCTACTGAGCACTCTCTGCCTCAGTGCAGCTGCTGGCGTCAATTATTCTGAATTGCGCGCCGTCATCAATTCAGACGAAGCCTCATTGAAGCAGCGTCTGGATGCCTTGGAAGCATATGGCAATGAATTGCCTCCCGCAGGAGGAGAAGAATTTGTGGTCCTCACCGATCAATTCTGGTCGCTTGAATTAACTCCGAACCAAATGGCCGCTGTGGCCGACATGAAGGCACGTGGACTGATCAGTGCAAAGCAACCCTCTGCTGCACGCGCATTGCTCGATTCGGTCATAGAATCCAATGCCAGCCGCAACTTCTCCGAGGTCACCCGCTTCCGGTTGTACTATCAAAGAGGGCGCTCCCAATGGAGGGTCAAAGACGCGCCGAACCGCTGGACTAAGGCCTTGGCGGACTTTGAAATGGCCTTGGAGATTGCCGAATCCATGGGCGACCTCCAATCCCAGCTTAGGGCTCACGACGCACTGGGATATGTGCACCTGCAGATTAAAGACAACCAAACTGCCTTTGAGCATTACTCTTTCATCATGCGGTATAGCGACGATGAAGGCGACCGCGCTCAGGCCCGCTTTAACCTCGCGGCAAAATCGTATCAGGACCCTTTTATGCGGGACACGGCACTGGCCTACATGCTCGAAGCCAGGGCTCTATATGAGCAGGCCAACGACCAAGTGAAGGTGAGCATGTCGACGGTGGGCATCGCCAACATATACAGGGAAGACGAAGAATACGAGAAAGCCATTGAGGAATACGAGAATGCGCTCGCTATGGGGACCTCTACGTCAGGACGCGTAGTATGCTATGAGTACCTCGGCTTCATCGCCACCAAACAAAAGCGATTCGATGATGCCCTCTACTTCTATGGCGAAGCGTTGAAGTATGATGTGGATCAAAAAGACAAGCGGAAGGTCTACATCTCTACCAAGCTCGGACTGGCCTACTTGGAGCTTGGCCAAAACGAGAGGGGGCTTGCGCTCTGTGACTCTATGCTCACCCTGGTCCTCAACAATGACCGACTTGCCGGTTATGACCGGGCTACGCACCTCACTGATTGTTATGATTGCTTGGCCAGAGCCCTGTTTAACCTCGAAAGGTTTCGTGCAGCGCAGGAGAACAGAAACCTGCGAGACAGCGCAGAGGAAGCCTACCAAAGCATCGCAAGGGAGCGGCAGTCCAAGCTCAATTTGGAGTTGTTCCAATACGAAGACCTGAGGCAAAAAGAGGAGCGCCGCATCATGGATAAGCAAAAAGACGACCAGCGCACCCTGTTGGTGGTCATCGTGCTGCTCCTCATCATTTTTGCCATCTTCATCACCTCTCGCTATCGGTTTACGCGCAAGCAAAGCCAGTTGATTTCCACACAGCGAGAGCAGCTCCAAGACCGTCAGAAAGAATTGATTCGGGCCAATGCTGAATTGGAAATTGCCTTGAACCACAAGGCGGTGTTCTTGTCCAATATGTCCCACGAAATCCGCACGCCGCTCAATGCCATTGTGGGCATGTCCAACTTGGCCTCTAAGGAAAGCATGACCGATGTCGCCCAGAAATACCTGCGCAACATCGTGACGGCATCGTCCAACCTCATCGACATCGTCAATGACATTTTGGACTTTTCCAAACTCGAAGCGGGCAAGCTGGAAATTGCCCAAGAGCCCTTCTCTGTGGGAGACGCTTTGGAGGTGGCTGAAAATGTCATGCGCATTCCTGCCGAACAAAAAGACCTTCGCTTCGAAGTCCAAGCTGAAGCCTCGCTGCCTGACTTCCTTTTGGGGGATGCCAGCCGCTTAAACCAGGTCCTGATCAACCTGGTGGGCAATGCCATCAAGTTCACCCTCGAAGGCGGCGTCACTTTACATGCTGCTGTATCGCCACTCCCCGAGCTGCCCGCTTGGTGCCCTGCCCCTGTCGCCAAGCATTCGGACTGGTTTGTGGTCAGGGTAACCGATACAGGTATTGGCATCCCAGAAGACAAACTCGAAAAGATCTTTGAAAGCTTCAATCAAGGCGATCAATTGAAGACACGGAAATTTGGAGGCACAGGATTGGGCCTGAGTATTTCCAAACAAATTGTGGAGCTCCAAGGTGGTGTTATCTGGGTAGAAAGCGTCGAAGGTGAAGGCTCCACTTTTGCCTTTGCGCTGCCCGCCCTCGCCACTCAAGGTGCTCAAAAGGCCGATGAAAAGACCATCGACGACATAGAAATCGGCCCCATGCGCATCCTGATCGCAGAGGACAACCCCTTCAATGTGATCGTCACCGAAGACACGTTGCGCAGTGAACTCAAAGAGGTCGAAATCGGCAAGGCAGAAAACGGCCGCATGGCCTTTGAGAAGGTCAGGGACGAAGAATGGGACCTCGTGCTCATGGACATTCACATGCCCGAAATGAGCGGACTAGAGGCTACCACTGCCATTCGCAAGCTCCCTAACGAAAAATCGGATACGTTCATCGTGGCCATGACGGCCAGTGTGCTGCGCGAAGAAACCGACAGCTACATGCGCCACGGCATGAATGGTTTTGTGCCCAAGCCTTTCCAAGTTGAGCAGTTGCTCGCGGAGATTCGGCGGTTAAAAAAGGAGCAACAGAAGAACACCGAATCCAAGCCCCCCTTGCCGGCTTTGCGCATTCTGATCGCCGAAGACAACCCGTTCAATGTGATCGTCGCTGAAGACACGCTGCGCTCAGAAATCCCCAACGTGACCATTGGCAAAGCTGTCAATGGCAGAGAAGCATTCGAAGCGGTGCGCGATGGTGAATGGGACCTTGTGCTCATGGACATTGCCATGCCAGAGATGACCGGTCTCGAAGCCACTGCAGCCATCCGAAAGCTGGAAGATCCCAGCAAGTCGGGAACCACTGTGATTGCCATGACCGCCAGCGTACTCAAAGAAGAGACCGACCACTATATCCAAAAGGGCATGGACGGGTTTGTGCCCAAACCCTTCAAGGTGGAGCAGCTTTTGAGCGAGATCAGAAGGGCGCATTTATCCGACACTTAAGGAATCCTCAAGCGAAGGGTACAGGAGAGGCTTGGTATTACTGGCCTGCGAAATACAAGGCTACAGCAGCGATGGTCGCCATCCAACCTATGGCCATCATCCAGCTAATGCGCTGACTGCGGCGCTCATTGAGCTTCAGCACCTGGATGTCATAGACCTTGTCCAATGACGTCTTCACCAATGCAAATGCCGCGTTGGACTTCACGATGTAGTCGTCCGCACCATTTTTTAAGCTCTCTACAGCGACTTCAAGGCTGTCCTGACCACTGAAGAAGATGACATGGGTGCTTGGGCTGCGCTCTTTGATCGCTTCCAACACTTCAAGTCCATTCAAGTCACCGCCTCCACTCAAGTCAAAATCCAACACCACAGCGCGCTCATCAAAACGGTCCAAGCTCTCCAAGAAACTTTCCCCGTCATGGTACTTGTCCACGTGGTTGTATCCATTGCGGATTAGAAAGTCCCTTAAAACCTCTGTATTTGGAATGTCGTCGTCTACCAAAGCGACTTTCAGATGCTTGCTCATTTCAGTAATTCTTGCAGGTTTTCAATCAAATCCGATAACTGTCGGCAGGTCTCGTCCAATTGGCCTTGGTCAATCTGACCTCCGCTTTTGATGTCCTGCTCCTGTTGTGCCATGATCGCATGGGTTTCTCTTGCCCCAATCGTCTGAACCTGACTCTTTAGCTTGTGCAAAATGGCACGAATCGGCTCTTGTGCTTGGGACACGTCGGCTCCCCTGAGGTTCTCCAGTTCTGGCTCAAGCGTGTCGAGAAACAGGCGGATGTAGTATTTCTTTTTCTCCGGGTCTCCGGCAGACAATCGATCTATGATTTCCATGGCGATGTTGGGGCAAGATACCCCATCGAGCGGTGTTTAAGAATTTAGAAACTGGCTGCGGCCACTTGCGGTGGGGGGAACAGCCAAGTGAGCTGCAAACCGTGATTCAACACCCGATAGTCCGAGGTCCCGATGACCACACCGTCGTATCCCAAACGATAGCTCAACTCCAATCCTGCACCCGCATCCATGTATGCCTCCGCACCAATGCGCAGATAGCCACCGTATCCAATGCCCCAGGTTAAATCCTGCTGCCCTGGCGCTCCGACCTGTCCTCCAATGGGCACAATGAGATCGTATGTATTGCCCGCTACTTCGATGTAATGGTCTTTGATGCGCGTCGCGGTCAAGTTTCCTCCCCCCTCAAAAATCCAGCTCATGCTCCTGTCGATCGGACTGGCCGTGCGGTAACCGAGAGAAATGGCCGTTCGCTCCTCAGAAGCAAAAATTCCAAACTCCCGTAAATCGGTCGAACCTTGGCCTTGATCCGGCAATTCACCGGTATTCAATTGCCACGCCCCGCGGGATTTCAAGCGCCATACATCTACATCCAATACCAATGAGCTCTCCAGACTAAAGCGTTGCATCACCCTCAATCCAAATCCAAACCCTACGTCGTAACGCTGGTCAATGGGATAGGTAGCCACCGACATGCCCCCTGCATTGGCCACTCCTAAGGACTGGGCAATCTGATTGCGCACGGTGTTGCCGCTACCTCCTGCTACACTGTTCCAATCCAATCGCTCTGGAATGCTGATGAGCTCTCTGAACACATCTCCCAAATCACCAAATCCTGCACCGTTGTAGAATACGCTGGACTTACCCCCAGCCTTTCCCATGTTGATGTTCATGCCGAAGTGCAACTTCTTGGGCCTTTCGAACTCCTCCAACAGGTCGCTGTCGTCATAGGGCTCATAATTGGACACCTGCCCTTCTGAGAGAATGGGCGCACACAGGAGTAAAACTCCACACAAGGACCTCATGGGATGTTGAAAGAACATCATGCCGAAATTTAGCAACGTACGTTCATGGTGGACCCCATGTTCTTCATAGATCCCATGAGTCAATCCACATTGCAGTTTGTCATCGTCGATATAGAGACCACCGGAGGCCCACCAAATGGCGCCAATATCACCGAAGTGGCCGCCATTCTGCACGATGGCACGCGAGAAATCGACCGCTGGGTCCAGCTCATTTATCCCGAGGCCTCCATTCCCATGGGAATCACCAGGCTCACGGGCATTGACGATCAAATGGTCGCGGAAGCCCCCCCCTTCTCTGAGCACGCCCAAAGCTTGCTGGAGTTTTTGGGCGATGCCGTTTTCGTCGCACACAACGTCAGCTTTGATTTGCGGTACCTCCAAGCGGCTTTCAAGGCCAACGGCCTGCATTACAATCCGCGGCGACTGTGCACGGTGCGGATGTCCCGAAAATGGATCGAGGGGCCGCAGCGATATAGCTTGGGTGCGCTCTGCGCCTTTTTTGGCATCGACAACGAAGCCCATCACAGGGCTTGGGGAGATGCTGCCGCTACGGCTGTGCTGTTTTCTAAACTGTGGGCGGACCACGCAGAAGAGATTCAAGAGGAGATTGGCCGCGGTGATGGGAAGTCTTGGTGGCCACCCCACCTGCCCCCAGACGCTTTGGTGGACCTGCCTGCCACTCCGGGCGTCTATAGATTCTTGGACGAATCAGGCCGCATTGCCTACATCGGAATGAGCAAGAATTTGTCCTCTCGTGTCAGGCAGCACTTCAACAATGCTTCCAACCCTACCCGCGCTCAAGAGCTGCGCAGAAAGGTGCATAAAATCACGTGGGAGGAGACCGGATCCGAGCTCATGGCCTTGATTTTGGAGGATGTCCTGATCCGACGCCACCATCCGCCCCTCAACGCGGCGCAAAAGGTGGTCGGAAAAGGCTGGTCTGTCGAGCAATTCACCTGCCGTGCTGGCACCGCAAGACTCTCTTTGGTCAAGGGCCGCAAGCCTACAGCGGTGCAGCACTTTCGCTCTAAAAGCGAAGGTGAGAAGTGGCTGCGTGATGTGGTGGAATTCTTTGATTTAAATCCTGCTTGGTCCGGGATGCCCGGAATGGCCTGGTCGGGGTCCTGGGTAGACAATGCTGCATCCAGGGCATTGCACAACAGCCGCCACGCCGCATGGCGAAAAGCATTATCGGCTGCCCGTGCCAAGCAAACGGACAGCTCCTCGGTCTATCTGCCCAGCACTCCTGCGGGACTCACCCCCGAAATCCTCATCGAACTGGGGCGTTTTAGGGCATTTCGGCTCAACCCTCAGGGCGCTACCGAAGAATGGCAATACGACGCCGGATCAGGAAGGATCGACGCCGCATTGGAGCGCTATTTTCTCGAGGGAGAAGTGGCTTAATCAGTTCAAGTGCACCGACCCGCCTAGTGATGCGCTGCCCTTAGTTGTGGTGCGAACATGCGCCAGAACGTGGGCAATAGCGTGCTCAGGAGCCGACCACTGATCGGCTTTAGGTGCTACAGGAAAAGCTTGGAAAGGGGAATTCGAGGTAGTGTGCTTCATGCGCGGTTGAACGGTTGGACCGGATTGTTCCGGACACCCATCAAACGAAGAAGGCCGGGACATATTGCCCGGCCTTCTTTTTTCTGTGTGGTGTGGCTTATCAATCCAGCGTCAGGGAGACCTTTTGTTCCTCCATCATCTTGCGCAGGTTGATCAGGGCGTAGCGCATGCGCCCCAAAGCTGTGTTGATGCTCACACCGGTGGAATCTGCAATGTCCTTGAAGCTCATTTCGCGGTACATGCGCATTTGCACCACTTCTTTTTGCTCTTCGGGCAGTTGGTCCACCAGACTGCGAACGTCTTCCAAAATGCGTCCAGAGATCAATTCCTCTTCGCGTGTTGGCATGTCGTCTTGCAAACCTCCGAGCAAATCGTATTCCTCTGTGCCGCGGCTCAAAGGCATCTTCTTTTGACGGCGGAAATGATCGATGCCCGCGTTATGTGCAATGCGGAGTACCCATGGCAAGAACTTCCCTTCTTCGTTGTACTTGCCGCTCCTCAAAACGTCTACGACTTTAATGAAGACGTCCTGAAACAGGTCTGCTGCCACATCGTGGTCGCGGACAAGCAGGTACAACTTGGTATAGACTTGGTCCCTGTGACGGGCAAACAAAGTCTCAAAGGCGCGCTGGTCGCCTTGTTGGAATTGCGCAATGAGAGCGCGGTCGGGATTGGGCTGTTGGGCCATAACACTACAAATTTTGCACATACCGTAGAACGGTAATCGATCGGGAAGTACGTGCGGTGAGGGTAGTGTATTATCGTATGGCCTTCTATTTGAATGCAGACTGGGCTGCTGTACATCTCTAAGATACGGACATTTTATCCCAATCGCGAACCCATGGCCCCCAAAGCGTGTTAACGACCTATCGGAAGAAGTGTCCGAAATTCGCCCCATGCCCAGAAAATCCGCGCCTTCCACCTCCCCACTCCTCGCCAACGCGGAGGGGCATTCCTTGGATGATCGCGCCAGTTTTCCCCAGGAGATCAGAATCCGGGGTGCCCGAATGCACAACCTCAAGGGCATCGACGTGGACATTCCGCTTGGTGCCATGACGGTCATTACCGGACTCAGTGGGTCGGGTAAAAGCTCTCTGGCCTTCGACACCTTGTATGCCGAAGGGCAACGGCGCTACGTGGAGAGCTTGAGTTCCTACGTCCGACAATTTGCCGGACGGATGGAAAAACCGGATGTCGACCGAATCGACAACCTGACCCCTGCCATTGCCGTCGAACAACGCGTGACGTCGAGGAGCAGTCGCTCAACGGTGGGGACGGTCACCGAGATCCACGACCACCTCAAGCTCATGTGGGCGCGAATTGGCAAGACGTACAGCCCGATTTCTGGCGAAGAGGTCAAACGGGATACGGTGACCGATGTGGTGGATGCCGTTGGGAAGGCCAAGGAGGGCCTACGGTTTATGGTGTGTGCCCCCGTTCGCCTTCCCGAAGGCCGCTCACTGAAGGATCAACTCGACATTTGGCAGCAGCAGGGCTTTGCGCGGCTTCGCGCAGACGGTCTCCCCGTTTCCCTTGCGGACATGGCTGCAGAAGCCACCGAGGATACGCCTGCCCCCGATGCGCTGGAGCTGATCATCGACCGCCTTGCGGTGCCCGCTCCCGATGCGGCTGGAGATGAATTCAGCCAAAGGCTGGCGGACTCCGTGGACACTGCCTTTTATGAAGGGCAGGGAAAATGTCTGCTGCATTGGGTCTCTTCAGATGGCGTCTCTTCCACCGACGCCTTTAGTGACCGCTTTGAACTCGATGGGATGGCGTTTGAATGGCCTTCTCCTGACCTTTTTAGCTTCAACAGCCCACAAGGGGCTTGCCCAAGGTGCGAAGGCTTTGGACATGTCATCGGCATCAGCGAAGACCTTGTAATCCCGGACCCCTCCAAATCCGTCTACGGAGATGCCGTAGCCCCATGGCGCGGAGAAAAGGCGAGCCGTTACAAGCAGAAGGTCTTGGAATACGCGTATGGGGTAGACTTTCCCGTGCACACCCCATATGTAGAGCTCACGGCTGCTCAGCGGCGCATGTTGTGGCAAGGCAACAAATGGTGGAAAGGCATTGATGACTTCTTTGGCCGGCTCGAGGCAAAGAGCTACAAGATCCAGAACAGGGTCATGCTCAGCCGGTACAGGGGCCGCACGGCATGCGACACTTGTGGCGGGAGCCGCCTCAAGCCCGAAGCCGCTTATGTGCGTGTGGATGGACACGCCCTTCCAGACTTGCTGTCCCGACCCATCGATGAAGTCCTGGACGTTTTGCAAGGATTGAAGCTCTCCTCCAATGAGCGCGCGATCGCCCACCGTCTGCTCATTGAACTCGAGCACCGCCTCCAATTTCTGCTCGATGTAGGGTTGGGCTACCTCTCCCTCAACCGCGCTTCTGCCACTCTGAGTGGCGGAGAAAGCCAGCGCATACAATTGGGCACCAGTTTGGGAAGCAGCCTTGTGGGCAGCACCTATGTTCTGGACGAACCCAGCATTGGCCTCCACCCTCACGATACAAAACGGCTGATCAAAGTGCTCAATGGCCTGCGCGACTTGGGCAATACCGTTGTGGTCGTAGAGCATGAGGATGCTGTCATTCGTGCCGCAGATTATGTCATTGACATGGGGCCTTTGGCTGGATCTGAAGGCGGAGAAGTGGTCTTTGCAGGAACACAACAAGAACTGATGGTGGCCCCATCGTCTCTCACGGCCGACTACCTGCGCGGAGACCGGCGCATTGAGGTGCCCGCGAACCGGCGGCCCGGATCTGGTCAAATTCAAGTGCTACAGGCCAAAGAGCACAACCTGAGTGGCGTGGACGCGCATTTTCTATTGGGTGCCCTCAACGCCGTGACTGGCGTATCGGGATCGGGCAAGAGCACTTTGGTCAAGCGCATCCTGCATCCGCTGCTCAAGCGCTACTTGGACCTGGGAGGCGATCGGCCCGGTGTGAGTGACGGCCTTACCGGCGACGTGGACCGCATCGAAAATGTGGAATTTGTGGATCAGAATCCCATTGGCAAAAGCAGCCGCTCCAACCCTGCTACCTATGTGAAGGCTTGGGACGATGTGCGCGCGTGTTTTGCGGCACAACCCTTGTCACGGAATCGGGGGTACAAACCTTCGGTATTCAGCTTCAACACAAGTGGTGGCCGCTGTGAGACCTGCGAGGGAGAAGGACGCGTTTCCATTGGCATGCAATTCATGGCCGATGTGACCTTGACGTGTGATGCCTGCAAGGGCAAACGCTTCACCGATGCCGTGCTCGAAGTAGAGGTCAATGGCTGCAACATTCACGATGTGCTGGAGATGACGGTGGCCGATGCTTCCGACTTTTTTGCTGCACGTCCAAAGCCGACCGCTGCCGAAAAGTCGATTGTTCGGAAGCTCGCGCCACTGATTGATGTGGGCCTCGGTTACGTGCGCATCGGACAAAGTGCCACCACCTTAAGTGGCGGTGAGGCCCAGCGCATTAAACTGGGTGCATTCTTAGCCAAAGGCGACCGGGCAGGCCACACCGTCTTCATTTTTGACGAACCTACCACCGGCCTTCACTTTCATGATGTGGCCCAGCTCCTCGCCGCTTTTGATGCCCTCATTCGTCAAGGACACACCGTCATTTGCGTTGAGCACAACCTCGATGTCATGGCTGCGGCCGACCACATGATCGATTTGGGACCCGGCGGAGGAAAGCACGGAGGACTCCTCGTGGCCTCTGGCACCCCAGAAAAAGTGGCACAGAATCTGCAATCCAACACGGCAACTTTCCTGCGGGAAAGGTTGAACACTGAAAACTCCCCCTCATGAACAACGTCTTCCTGTCCTGTGTGTTGGTGCTAACGGCCAGCCTCCTCAGCACCTGCTCCGCTCAAGATGAAGCGACGCATGTGGAAGCACCTGCGGTGTTGGATACCACCGCCCAAGTCAACAAGTCCGAAGAGGAATGGCGTGAAGCCTTGCCCCATATGGCCTGTTTTGTCCTCAGAGAAAAAGGCACCGAGCGCGCCTTTTCTGGGGACTACTGGGACCACCACGAAAAAGGGCAATACTGCTGTGCGGGCTGCGGCCAAGCGCTGTTTGATTCTGACCACAAATTCGAATCTGGTACCGGATGGCCCAGCTTCTTTCAGCCTGCAGAAGGGACCGCTGTCCTTGAGAAAGAGGATGACAGCTGGGGCATGCGCCGTGTGGAGGTCACCTGCGCTGCATGCGGCGGCCATTTGGGGCACGTCTTTGAAGATGGCCCCAGACCCACGGGATTGCGCTACTGCATCAATTCTGCTGCCTTAAAGTTCACGAGCGACAGCACATCCACCCCAGGCATTCGTTACGACTGAGCAGGAAATGAAAGTCAGAAAAAAAGGCGCCCATGGGCGCCTTTTTTCTTGAGATCTAGAACGCCATCCGACGCGCCTATCAATTTCGGATTTCTATGGGGATGTTCCGCTCATCGATCAAACGGGGAGACAAGCTGTCGGGCTCATTTTCCCTTGGGAGCGGTCGTGTGCGGCCATGTAAGTTGATGCGTCCGGTAATGTCCCCTTCTGTCGTCAACTGCATGATCAACAGCTTGCCGTCTGGGCCCGCTGCAGCTTGGCGCATATCAGGTGTCACGAACCAGGCGCCATTGTTGGTGTACATCTGGCCTCCTGCCTCAAACTCACTAAAGTCCATGAGGAATGCCGTGAGGGCGTTCATGTAATTGTCTTCGTACCCTATGGTCACCCAACTGTCATAGGCCAGCCCTTCGATGGAGGCGACATCTGAGCGCTGCAGCTCGTTGGCGGAGTTTCCTCCCCTTTCGTGCTGAAAAAAGGGCGCGGTGCTTTTCACCTCCAGATAATCCTCTCCATCACCGAAGATGGCATCCACAACATCCCCTTCTGCCTCCATTTGGGCATAGATGCGGTAGGTCTTTC
>CAJQJX010000095.1 GCA_905478795.1 uncultured Flavobacteriales bacterium | reverse complement strand
CCATGACGCCGCTGGTGGTCTTGCACGGCCTCCTTGGCTCTTCTGATAACTGGCAAACTTTGGGCCTCCGATGGGCCGCTGACCGGCCTGTCGTTCTTGTGGACCAGCGCAATCATGGTCGCAGCGCTCACCACCCCCAGCATGGCTATCCCGACATGGTGATCGACCTGCTCGATACCCTAGATGCCTTGGGCGTGGTGCGGGCAGATTTGCTCGGACACAGCATGGGCGGAAAGACCGTGATGTATTTCGCGGACCGATACCCAGACCGTTGCCGCAGCCTGATCATTGCAGACATGGCTCCTGTGGCCTATCCCCCACACCACCTGCCACTGTTCGATGCCCTGACCGGTTTGGACCTGGACGCCTTTGACCGCCGCAGTCAGGTGGACCAGGCTTTGGCTCCGTCCATCTCGGAAGCGGGCATTCGCCAATTCCTTTTGAAGGGCCTCTACCGCTCTGAGCCCTCGCGGTTCGCTTGGAGGTTCAACTTACCCGTGCTCCGCCGGCACCTGGCTGACATGACCGGTCACCGCCCTTTGGGCGAGGTCGATGTGCCTACCCTGAGTATTTATGGAACGCGTTCAGACTATGTCGTTGGGAGGGGACTGCAGGCCATGAGCAGCCATTTCCCCCGATTAGAGGCAGTGGCTTTGGATGCTGGCCATTGGCTGCATGCCGAACAACCCCACGCCTTTGATTCCGCAGTGTGTGCCTTTCTAAACCGCCAGGTGTCTTAACGACAAAACGCCCGCTCCAGCATTGCTGGGCGGACGTTTCAAAGTCTAAAAAAGTGCGCTGAGGTCAGCCTTTTGAGCCTACCATAATGCTCACGCAACCTTCGTGTTGGATCACAGCATCTGTAGAGGGCACTTGAACGCGGACCGTCATCTGTTGGGTGTTGGCCACCCTAAAGTCAAAGTGGTCCTTTTCCTTGTCTGTACTGTCATAGATGCCGTTGCCTCTGCTGTCTAAGACTTGAAAAGTCAAGTCACCGAGCACGGGGTGTCCGCAGACCAACAAACGGTAGGCGCGGTCTCCGAAGAAGGTCAGCTCGAGTTCGGCTTCATCACCAGGGATCAAAACCGCAGTGTTGTAGTTATCGTTCTGCACGTAATCCTCCAACGCAGGAAGGCAGCGCTTCTTCGTGAAAGTCCGGCATTGTGCTGAAGCATCGGCCACGGTGAACATCATCACCAGGGCGAGGGCAGCGAGAGGGATTGTTTTAATCGCAGTCATGGCGCTATTCATTACGTTCACTTTGCGTATTGGTTACGTACAGTGGCAATTGTTTCAGAAATCGCCTCAAGGGTGGCTTGATCGTATTTGACTTCTGGTCCGCCGCTGATGACCACCATGCCGTCCTCGGCTGCTGTTGCTGCGGCGGCGTTTTCTGTGATCGTCACACCGGAAAAAGCAGCTTCTACCGGAGAGAGCGCTTGCATCATGCCTGTCAGTGCTGGCGTTGGAGAATAACTTCTGAGCAAGCCCATCAGGTTCTCCAAAGTCATCTTCTGTTCTGCAATGCGCAGTTTCAAATCGTCTGTAGAAGTATTCAGGCTGCGGGTCCCGAGGTAGACCCCTTCGATCCATCCGCCTGCTGCCATCAAGCCACTCACCTCCTCCATGCCGTTCTCGCGAAAGCGGGCATTGAGCGAGTAGAAGGTGTCGGTAACAATGTCCACCAGCGAGTCGCGGATGTCGCGGTTGTTGTCGGCCCTGGCAATCAAATCTGCATTAATGATGTCTCCCACACCCAAGCCATCACACAAGCGACGGCAGGTGTTGAGGTAATCCACGGATTGCTGATTTTGATTGAAAATCACGGAATAGCTCAAGTCACCTGCATAGATGCCGAGGTTGACGGATTGCAATTCTGTGGTGGAATAGCCCGCTGCGTTGTCCAAGGTGTGCAAGGCACCCGAATCAAAACGGATGCCACTGCGCTCGAGCAACATGGCTGTCTCAATCGGTGAGGGCACCGCATGGAAGATTTGCTTGAAGGCCTTTTGACGGCGGGCGGGCATCATGCCCTCCTGGTCCATAGGCTGTTCGCTGTTGGCCTCGGCTCCATCGGAGGCTCCGGCATCCGGAGCTTCGCCGCAGCCGACGAAGAACAACATCAGGGGAAGTGCAGTCCACGTCGCCAAGGACGGGGAAAGCGTGAATCGGTCGTTTTTAAGTTTCATGGAAAATCCAAGCGGGTTGTGAGAGCAAGTTGAATCTGGTTCGGCAGGCGCCGAATGACAGTTGCGAAAGTTATCCTCTCTCAAAGGTGAATGCTGTCAGCCATGCGGCGAAAGCTCCGTCAGAATGAACCGATGCCCGCAGCTGGCGGGAAAGTCTGGGAAGCTCAATGCGCCTCCAACCAATGGACACCAGTTTCAACCTCAACATCGAGCGGGACGGCCAATTCAACAGCGCCCTCCATATGTTCTCGAACCAAAACAGTCAAAGCCTCTACCTCATCCTTGGGCACGTCGAACACCAGTTCATCGTGCACCTGTAAGATCATGCGGGCTTTGAGGGACGACGATTGAAGCGCCTCCTGAATGCGCACCATCGCCACCTTGATGATGTCGGCGGCAGAACCCTGAATCGGAGCATTGATGGCGTTGCGTTCGGCAAAGCCCCTGACCACAGCGTTGGCGGATGTGATGTCTGGAAGCCAACGTTTACGGCCCAAGATGGTCTCTACGTAACCCGACTCCTTGGCCCGCTCCACCACTTCGGTCTGGTAGGCCTTGAGGTCGGCAAATTCGGCGAAGTACGCCTCAATGATGGCCTTGGCCTCGCGGCGGGGAATCTTAAGGGTTTCGGCCAATCCAAAGGCGCCTTGGCCATACAGAATTCCAAAGTTGACCGCCTTTGCTTGGCTTCGTTGACTCCGATCGACGTCCTCCGGGGCGATGCCAAACACCTTAGCTGCCGTGGCCGTGTGAATGTCTGCACCCTCTTGGAATGCTTGACACAATCCACGGTCACCGCTCAGTGCAGCCACAATCCGCAACTCAACTTGGCTGTAGTCGGCGGCCATCAATATGTGGTCGGCATCACGAGGAACAAAGGCCTTCCGAATTTCGCGGCCCCGTGCCGTTCGAATGGGGATGTTTTGAAGGTTGGGGTGCGTGCTGCTCAGGCGACCGGTCGCTGCTACCGCTTGCATGTATTGGGTGTGCACCCTGCCCGTTTCACCGTCGACCAATTCTGGCAGCGGCCGCACATACGTAGACAGCAACTTGTTGAGTTGGCGGTATTCCAAGACCTCCCCTACAATGGGGTGGTTGTCCACGAGCTTTTGCAGGACTTCTTCGCCTGTGGCGTACTGCCCCGTCTTGGTTTTCTTGGCTTTCTCGGCGATCACGAGGTGGTCAAACAGCACCTCGCCCAGCTGGCGGGGCGAATCGATGGAAAAAGGGACCCCCGCATGGGCTTGAATGGAGTCCGAAAGTTTCCTGAGGTCTTCCTGAAGCCCCTCCGCCATGGCATTCAAGGCGTCTGTATCGAGCCGCACACCTTCCAACTCCATGTCGGCAAGGACGGGGACCAGTGGCATTTCGATGGTGTCGAAGATGCGCCGTTCGGGAGAATCCTGACCCAGCTTTTCTTCAAAGACGTCGGCCAATCTCAAGGTGATGTCGGCGTCTTCACAAGCGTATGGACAGACTTGCTCCGGCGGGATGTCCGCCATGGTTTTTTGGTTCTTGCCCTTTTTGCCCAACAAGTCGGTGATGGGAATGGTCTTGTAGCCGAGCTCCACCTCTGCCAGGTAATCCATCCCGTGCTTTAAGTCAGGCTGCAAGACATAGTGCGCCAACATGGTGTCGAACACCTGGCACCCAATCTTCACACCTGCGCCCCGCATCACCTTGAGGTCATACTTCCAATTTTGGGCAATCAACTGCTTGGATGCATCCTGCAAAACAGGCGCAAACTCTTCCAGCAAAGCGACGACACTGCTGTCTTCTTTTTGCGGCTTGGCCGAATCGCCCAAAGGGACCGGCACATACCACCCGGTACCGGGTTTAGAAGAAAAGCTCATGCCCACCAATCGGGCCGTCCTTGCGTCCAGCCCTGTGGTCTCTGTGTCGAAAGCAAAACGCTGGACGGACGCCAACTCCGACAAGAGTTCAGACCGCATTTCCGCCGTATCGGCCAAACGGTAATCCACGGCTGCTGCATCAAACTTCTGCAGCGCCCCTTCTCCCGAATCCAATTCAGCACCCTCTCCTCCGCCTCCAAACAATCCCATTTGCCCGCCAGCGTCATCCGCCGACACTTTTGTCGCTGGCTTGGGCCCTTGCCCATCGGCCTCACTTGCCGCAGCAGCGCCCAAAATGCGCCGTGCCAAGGTTCTAAACTCCAGCTCTTCGAACAGCGGATTCAGCTTATCTGCGTCGGGACTTTCAACGACCATCTCGTCGAAATTCGGCGTGTAGTTGATGTCCGTAACAATGGTCGCAAGGTGCTTGGAGAGCAAGGCCTGCTCCCGGAAATTCTCAAGGTTTTCCTTCTGCTTGCCCTTCAGGTCTGCTGTAGAATCCAGCAAAATCTCCATCGTGCCATACTTGCTCAGCAACTTGGCCGCGGTCTTGGGGCCAATGCCCGGCACCCCTGGAATGTTGTCTGCAGAATCGCCCATCAGTCCTAGCAAGTCGATCACTTGCATCGGGTCTTCAATGCCAAAGCGCTCGCACACTTCTGCAGGCCCCCACACTTGAGCTGGATTGCCCATGCGGCCCGGGCGGTACATGCGCACCTTCTCGGTTACCAACTGAGCATAGTCCTTGTCGGGCGTCATCATGTAGACGTCGAACCCTTCCTTCTCTGCCAATACAGACAGGTATCCAATCATGTCGTCTGCCTCAAAACCAGGCTCTGTGATGGTTGGAATGCGCATGGCCTCCGCCATGGCATATATGTGCGGGATGCTCGCCCGAATGTCTTCCGGCGTTTCATCGCGGTTCGCCTTGTATTCTGGGAAGGTCTCGTGACGAAACGTTGGGCCTGGTGGATCAAATACGATGGCCAAATGGGTCGGCTTCTCGTTTTTCAGGATGTCCAGCATCGCAGTGGTGAAGCCGAATACGGCACTGGTGTTGGCGCCCTTGCTGTTGATTCGCGGGTTGCGGATGAAAGCATAATATGCCCTGAAAATCAAGGCAAAGGCATCAATTAGGAAGAGCTTCTTTTCGGATTCAGCGGTCAACATGGCTCCGCCAAATTACCTCGGGTATTCCGGGGAACCTCGGTGTTTTGCCCAGCTTCTCAGCGCGACTTGTACACGGGAACTGTGCTGCACGGTTCGCCGAACATCAGCGACTTGACAACGGGTTGTAACCGCTCCACCAATCGGACCGCAGGTCCGGCTCCGGCATCCAGTCCACAGCCCTTCACCACCACCCGCTTCCCACGGTATTCCTCGGGATCCAGCTCTTCTGCGATGCGGGCCAATACGGCCGCCTTCAAATCTCTTGGGGCGCACACGTGCACACTGCTTGCATGGCCTTGCAATGCTGTGGTAACCAACATCCACACCCACTCTGGCACGATGGCGTCCGCACTGCAGTGAATGGCCACGTCAGCGCCATCAAACGCCGCAACTTCCAAGTCATTCAGCCAAGCGCGGAATTCCTGTTCCCGGATGGCCAAACCTTGCCACAATTGCGGGGCGATGTCGATGTCGCGCAAAGGCCTTCGGGACAACAATGCAGAAAGGTCGAGCTGAATGAGCCCACTTTCTTCTACGCGGTTCCGAATGGCGTCTTCCATGAAACGAAGGTCGGAAGACCTGTGGAATAGGAGCAGGGTTTAGCCTGCCTTTTGCGCACCATTCAGTGCGACACCAACCAGCTTGCGAGCACTGGCGGCGATGTCGTCCACGTTGTATCCGCATTCGGAGTAAAGCTCGGACTGGGTGCCGTGCTCAATCCAGCGGTCGGGGACACCGAGCCTTTCAATGCGGGCCATGTACCCTTGATCGGCGGCGAACTCAAGCACCGCACTCCCCATGCCGCCCTGGATGCAACCGTCCTCCACGGTGATGACTTTGTCAAACTTTCCAAATACCTCGTGGAGCAAAGTTTCGTCCAATGGCTTCACAAAACGCATGTCGTACATGGCGGCAGAAATGCCATCAGCTTCGAGCTGCTCTGCGGCCTTCAACGCATGGTTTCCAAGGTGACCGATACCCAAAATGGCCACATCCTCTCCATTGCGCACCCTGCGGCCCGTTCCAACCTTGACCTTGCGCAGCGGGGTCTTCCAATCGGTCATCACGCCTTGGCCTCGAGGGTAGCGGATGCTGAACGGACCGTGGTTATCGGCCGATGCGGTATACATCAGGTTGCGCAGCTCCTCCTCGTTCATGGGCGCCGAAACGATCATGTTGGGGATGCAGCGCATGTAGGCAAGGTCGAAAACACCGTGGTGGGTGGGGCCGTCGGCACCCGCCATGCCGCCGCGGTCCAAACAGAACACGACATGCAGTTTTTGTAGCGCTACATCGTGCACCACCTGGTCGTATGCCCGTTGCATAAACGAGCTGTAGATGTTGCAAAAGGGCACCATTCCCTGTGTAGCCATGCCTGCGGAAAAGGTGACAGCGTGCTGTTCGGCAATGCCTACATCGAACGCGCGATCCGGCATGGCCTCCATCATAAACTTGAGGGAGCAGCCCGTGGGCATGGCTGGCGTGACCCCCACAATGCGCTCGTCCTTTTCGGCGAGTTCAATGATGGTGTGACCAAAAACGTCCTGATACTTTGGGGGCTCAGGTGACTTGGGCACCACCTTGATGATCTCTCCCGTGTCTTTGTTGAAGAGACCCGGCGCGTGCCACTTGGTGGGGCTTCCGGCTTCAGCTGGAGCATATCCCTTGCCCTTCTTGGTAAGCAGGTGCAGCAATTTTGGACCAGGAATATCCTTGAGGTCGCGCAACACGTGTTCAACCTGCTCCACGTCGTGGCCGTCAATGGGGCCGAAATAGCGGAAGTTCAGTGACTCGAACATGTTGGACTGCTGCAGCAATGAGCCCTTGACCATGTCGCTCACTTTGGACACGATGGTCTGGGCGTCAGGTCCGAATTTGGAGACTTTACCCAGCAACTGCCACACCTCGTCTTTGACGCGGTTGTAGGTATGCGACGTCGTGATATCGGTCAAGTATTCCTTGAGTGCCCCTACGTTGGGGTCGATGGACATGCAATTGTCATTGAGGACCACAATCATGTTGTTGTCCTGCCAACCACCGTGGTTGAGCCCTTCAAAAGCCAAACCTGCTGTCATGGCACCATCGCCGATCACGGCAATGTGTTGGCGCAAGTCCCCTTTGATTTTATTGGCCACAGACATGCCCAAAGCGGCACTGATGCTCGTGGAACTGTGTCCCACACCAAAGGTGTCGAACGGGCTTTCGCTTCTCTTTGGAAACCCACTGAGTCCCTTGTGGATGCGGTTGGTGTGGAATTGATCGCGGCGACCGGTCAGGATTTTATGGCCATAAGCCTGGTGGCCAACGTCCCATACGATTTGGTCTTCTGGCGTGTTGAACACGTAGTGCAAGGCGACTGTCAATTCAACGACGCCTAAGCTCGCCCCAAAGTGACCGCCCTTTTCGCTCACCACGTCTACGATGTACTGCCTCAGCTCGTCACAGACCTGGGGTAAGTCTTCCACTCCAAATTGCGCCCTCAAGTCTTGGGGCTCCAAAATGCGACTCAGGAGAGGTCCTGCTTTAAATGGGGAGTGGTTATCGGCCATGGCATATCCGGTCATTTCCGGAGACTATTGCAACAAACTTAACCCTTTCATGTTCCGCGCGGCATTCATCTGTGCCACGGAAAACTGTTGGCCTCATTGAATCAGCCCGCCTCAACGGCTGCAGCCAAAGCTTCTAACATGGCCCGGCCATCGGTATTTCCAAGGTCTTCACTGCATGCGCGCTCAGGGTGGGGCATCATGCCGAAAACATTGCCTTCTGCATTGCAAACACCAGCGATGTTCTCTACCGAACCATTGGGGTTGAACTCATCTCCGATTCCCCCGTCCGGTCCGCAGTAACGAAACAGAATTTGGTCGCCATCCTCAATGGCATCCAATCCGGCATCGTCAATGGTGTAGTTGCCTTCGCCGTGCGCAATGGGGATACACAATGGCCGCCCATCTGGGAGCGAAGCTGTCATGGGGGCCATGAGAGACTCTGGCCTCAGCAACACATTGCGGCAAATGAATTTGCGGTTTTCATTGTGCCTCAGGGCGCCGGGCAACAGGCCTGCCTCACACAGAATCTGAAACCCATTGCACACGCCCAATACGCGTCCCCCGCGTTTGGCATGGGCCATGACTTCCTCCATGATGGGGGAGAAACGCGCGATGGCTCCACTGCGGAGGTAATCTCCGTAGCTGAAGCCACCGGGCAACACCACAAGGTCGACCCCTTTGAGGTCGCGGTCCTTGTGCCAGAGCCGCTCAACAGGGAAACCGAGTTCCGTGCCGAGGGCATATTCCATATCATGGTCGCAATTGGACCCGGGGAAGGTGATGACGCCGACTTTCACGTCGGTAAAGTTCGGGAATACCAGTGGTATTCCGACCCTTGATTATCGGCCCAACCTCCAAGTCTTTTGTTGTCCTGATTGTGCGCCTACCCAGTGGACCAGCGCCACCGAAGGCATTTCGGCAGGATCGAGCACCACAGGATCACCCGGCAATCCGCTTGTTCTGTGGACGATGCGGCCAGTCAGGTCGAAAACTTCTACTTGAAAAGCCTCATGAGGGTGCGTAATCTCCCAGCCCATGAACGTGCGCTCGATGGCCACCTCAAGTGCTGTCGCCGTGTGGCCTACTGAGCTCACCGTCTCCACGGTGACCACCATTTGGTAGGTGTCGGAGCAGTAGTCGTTCCATGCATTCAGACCCACAGTGTAGGATCCCGCGGCTTCGTATGCGTGGGTGGGATTGTCAGAAAAACTCGAGCCTCCGTCACCAAAATTCCATTGGTACGCCGTGGCCCCTTCACTCGTGTTGTTAAAGTACACTTCGGCCTCTCCATCTACCAGTGTTACCACCGCTTGGTCCACATCGATGCCCGCCTGCACCTGAGGTGCTTGCAGAACTTCCACGTGGGTAGTGTCGGAACATCCCGCACCGTCGGTGATGACTGCCTCCAACATTCCGGCTTCGTCCACCTCGATTGAAGCGCCCAATGCGCCGTGTGTCCATGCCACTGTGTAGGGTTCCAGACCTCCTTCAATGTCCAAGGAGACCCCGCCGTGATCGTCGTAACAACCAATATGATCCAAAATGGCATCCACCTCAAAATCACCTGAACCCAAGGGGTCTGCTTCGACTTCTACCGTTTTTGAAATGTCGGCACACCCTTCTGTCATGGCAGTCACCGTATAGGTTCCCATGCCGACGTTGATAAAGGTGCCGCCGATAGAATCTGCAACAAATGTGCCGACGGCATTGCCCTCCGCGTCATTCAATGCATAGCCCACCGTCAAATCTGGACCCGCCACGAATACCGTGCCGTCCAAAGCGCTCGCACACGCCGCCTCGGTAGAAGAGACCTCTACGCCTCCGCTCATCACCAAGTTGAAACGGTGTTGATCGAGGCTTGTGTTCAAGAAGAAGGTGTATTCCATGTCGGCATCTACACTGCCGGTCCAACCCGTCTCGAGGTCTTCCAAAATGAGACAGCGGCTTTCAGGCAGGTTTGTTGCACGGATGGTCACCGAGTCACCGTTCAACCCCTTGACCCAAATGGGCAGGACCTGAGCCTCCCCGTGGGTCCGGTTCACCGCCAAAGAGACATCATCGTCACTTTTCGAAAAGAGGTCCAGGTGATTTCTTCCACGGAATCCAGAGGGTAAGAACTCTGCATCTTCCAGTCGGTCATAGGATGCAGAACCTGTTCCAAATTCTATGATGCACTGATCGATGCGGTCCTCCACGCTCAACTGGAGCCCGAGAACCTGGGCAGACAAATGCTCGTGCTGGGCCTCCCATTCTTTCTTTCCCACCAAAGCTTCCGCTCCAAAATGGACTGTGCTGTTGGCGTCCGCAATGGTCCAAAAACCCCTGCCTGGCGCCACGACCCCCGTGTTTCCAAAGGTGCCGAGCCCCGCCACTTGAACGGAATACGTGTTCAAGCTGTCCACCCATTCATAGGTGGCTCCCAATGTGCCCTCACCTGTGACAGTGACCGCTTTCAAATCGACAAAACCTGTCATTGGATTGGCGAGCAGATTCCAACCTTGCCAATTGCTGCTCGCTTCGCTGGTCAAGTCCAAGTCCGCCTCCAAAACTGCTGAGCCGGTCAGCTCAAATTCATGCATGCCAGCGGACAAACTGCAATTAAAGCCTGCAGCTTCGCCCAAGACATCCGATTCTACCAATGTCAGATATCCAGAAGTTGGCTCGAGCCATTGCTTGAGGTACACCGTTCCTGGTACATCAAGCAGCTGAGCGGCTTCAACCCCTCCCAAACCTGTTCCAACATGGTAAGTGTATGGGCTCAGCTTCTCCCAAGCGTAGCGGCGCATGACTTGTCCCGCGATGGTGCCCGTTACATTGGTGATGCCAGAGGTGCCTTCCAGCACCAGCAAATTTCCCGTTTCGAGCTCTGCCGCATGCAGATCGAGCTGTCCCGTGATGAAAACCGTGTCTGTAAAGTTCACGGATGATGTTCCGCAGTCCAGGTGATTCAATTTGGCCGGTCCGCAGACGTGGTTCCCGTCGCCAACCAAAGCCACCATCCCAGAACCTGCGATTTCACCGAGCGCCGCCAAGGACGCGGAAAGCTCTAGCCTTGAACCTGTCATCAAGGCCAAAACTGCGCCTTCGGCCACGGCCAAGCTTTGGGCGTGGGCAGTATCATTTGCATTCACATCCACCGCATGCCCAGCCAAAATGGAGATGTCGTTTGCGACCCCAGGTACACAAGCGCAATCCCACGTGCTGGTTTCAAACCAGCCGCCAGATTGGACGGAGGCAACGGGATCACCCGCTGCATTGCCGTTTTCAGGTTGGGCGATCAAAGCGATGGTCGAAACCATCAAAAGTGAAAGAAATGCGGACTTCATGTGGGCACATACGCCCATGAAGCATGAGAGGTTACAGTCCGTGCGAAAAACGAATGGCCACAACCCCAGCAGAAAGCAGCACGAAGGCGAATGGCGCCACCTTCGTCCATCTCATTCTGGGTGGCATCAACCAGGGCCAACTCCAGGCCGCTAAAAACGCCACAGCACCGGGAAACCCCGCCAAAGCAGGAGAATGTCCTTGGGCAGAAGACCATTGGGCCCCCTCCATGAACCCAATCGCCAGCACACCCAAAACGGCTGCCCATTGGGTGAGTTGTCTTGCATACCGCTGTTGCGCGGTCGCCCGGACAAGGGATTGTAGTCTAAAAACACTCCCTAAAACCAAGGGCAAAGACAGCCACAATGCGATGCTCAACATGGCCGGGTCTGCCGCAGGTCGCCAACCCCAGAACCCTCTCAACTCGCCTTCCATGAGCCAAATGACAGATCCGGTCAATAACACCGGTGCGGCCAAACCGAGCAAAACCGCCACGGACTCTTCTTCTCCAGGTCGGCGCACAAACAGCAAGGCCGCAAGCAAGGCAGGCAAAAACGGCCACAAAGCAGCGTCAATGAGAATACCCGCACACCACCACATCCCGATGAACATAAAGGTCGCAGGACGTCGGTCACCATCCCGCAAGGACATGACGTGCCGCATGCCTTGAAAGAAACAAGGGAAAGCCCACCACGTCCAATCTGCCACCATGCCAATCATCGGCGTGGCCAGCAGCACCCATACCCAGCTTGGAATGCTGCCGGGCCGTGTACGCATGCCAGAATCCGCATGAATGCGGTGAATCAGCCATGCGGAAATGCAGACCGCTCCTAGTGCGGGCCATGAAGCCGACTCAACCAGGTCCAAAGCCCAAGATCCAAGGAATAAAACCACCCCAGAAAAAGGCACAATGGCCCATGCAACAGGTTGATTCGAATTCAGAATGCTCAGCATACCGAAAGGTGCCTATTTTTGCGACAGCAAACCGCACCCATGAACCTACAGGAGCTCCTTACCCCCGTGGCCAAGTTCGTCGAATGGACATTCGAAACGCTGTTGATTCCCGCCAGCAATCCCTTCAATACGGCCGTGGTGTTGCTCATTGTGGGTGGCATTGCCATGTGGCTGCGCAAGCAAGGGAAATTCACAGCTGAGGCCCGCCGCAACGGGGGCATCATCTGAAGTCCAACTTCTTTGATCACGCGACCGTTCCGATATCGGAGCGGTAGGTCTTGCCTTTGAACTGAACGGCCTCAGCGAGAGCGTGTGCTTTTTCTGCAGCCTGCTTTACATCGGCTCCCATTCCCACACACGCCATCACCCGTCCACCAGAGGTGACCACTTCTCCATTCACAACGTTTGTCCCAGCATGAACAATGTGTTGGTCCTTGTCCATGGTCTTGGAGTCCGGCAGCGAGATGGCCTCTCCTTTTTTATAGTCCCCTGGATAGCCTTCACTGGCCAAGATGACCGCCGCCGCCGCTTTAGGAGACAGCGACACATCGATTTCTGACAGCAAGCCGTTGGCCAGCCCATCCATCAAGTGCAGCAAGTCCGTTTCGAGCAAGGGCAGCACGATTTGGGTTTCCGGGTCGCCCAAACGACAGTTGTATTCGATCACGTAGGGATCCCCTTGCACCTTCATCAGGCCAAAGAAGAGGAAGCCCTGGTATGGGATGTTGTCCCTTTGCAACCCTCTGATGGTGGGAATCACCACTTGATTCTTCACCTTCTCCATAAACTCGGGGGTCACGTGGGGCACAGGGCTAATGGCCCCCATGCCGCCCGTATTTGGCCCTGTATTGCCTTCGCCAATGCGCTTGTAGTCCATCGCGGGCGAGAGCAGACGCCACGCATTTCCGTCGGTGACTGCAAACATGGACACCTCGACACCCTTCAAGAACTCCTCGATGACAATCTCCTTGCCCGCGCTGCCAAAAGCCTCACCACGTATCATGGACCGCACCGCTGCTTCTGCCTCGGCGAGAACCTCTGTAACGACCACGCCCTTTCCTGCAGCTAAGCCACTGGCCTTGACCACATAAGGGGCTTTCATTTTTCTCAAAAAAGCCAAGGCGTCACGCACTTCGCCCTTCCCAAACGTGCCATACTTGGCCGTTGGAATCCGGTGTCGGTGCATGAATTCCTTGGAGAACACCTTGCTCCCCTCCAAAGCGGCTCCCGCTTTTGCAGGACCAATAACAGAAACAGAAGACAGGGTCTTATCCGCTGCAAAATGATCCGCTATGCCAGCCACAAGTGGAGCTTCTGGCCCCACCACGACCATATCGATCCTGTTGGCTTTGACAAAGTCCACGACCGCAGGGAAATCCATAGGGTCCAAGGGCACGTTGGTGCCCAATTGTTCCGTTCCGGCATTGCCCGGGCCAAAGAAGGTGGCGTCCAACAATGAGCTGCCTGAGATTTTCAGGCCGATGGCATGCTCCCTACCACCAGATCCAAGTATGAGTACACGCATGGTTCCTCAAAACTACCTTCGCACCGGCCCGGCCCGTGGCATTGTTTTCAACACCTGGGGACAAGTGCTCACCAAAAAGGGTCGAAGTGCGCATATTTCGTGAACGACAACTCTCCCATGACCTCCAACCAAACCCCTGATGGAGCCCCCCTCCTCAGCGTGGTGGTCATCACCTTGAATGAGGCGCACAACCTGCCGCGCCTGCTCAAGGCTGTCTCTGGGTGGGCCGACGAAATCCTTGTATTTGATTCTGGAAGCACCGATGGCACCGTGGAAATCGCTCAGGCAGGGGGCGCCCGTGTGGTAGACTGCGCATGGGAAGGTTGGTCGAAGACCAAGAACAGCGCAAACGCTTCCGCAAAAGGGCAGTGGATTTTGAGCCTCGATGCCGATGAGGCCCCAAACGCAGCTTGCGCCAGCGCAATTCAGCAGTTCATCCAAGGGGACATGTACACCCCGGAAGGGCTTTTGCGGGTCGGAGAAATAAACCGCATGACCAACTATTGTGGCCAATGGGTTCGACACAGTGGCTGGTTTCCCGATCGGAAAATTCGGCTCTGGCCCAACGGATCGGCACAATGGACGGGGGCCATTCACGAGGCGCCAACGTTCCAAGAAAAGGTGGAGGCACAGCGTTTGCCGGGCATTGTGGAGCACCACAGCTACCCCTATCGGGCAGACCACTTGTCCCAAATTGAGAAGTTTGGCGCTGTTTGGGCCGAAGATCAGTATGCGTCTGGAAACACTACCCCGTTGGCGATGGTCGGCCTCAAGGTCATCGCACAGTGGGCAAAGACTTTCTTGATCAAATGTGGTTTCCTTGACGGGGCTGCAGGGTGGACGATTGCCCGCCTGAGCGCTTGGGCCACCTGGCGCAAGCACGCCCGACTTCGGGCGCTGCATCGTGGAGACGCCCCATCGCCGGGTAAGATTCTTGTAGCGCGAACAGACGCATTGGGAGATTTGGTGCTCACCCTGCCGTTGTTGCGCGCTTTGCGCGATCGGTTTCCCAACGCTCAATTGGACCTTCTGGTGCGCCCATATGCGGAAGCTGTGGCCAAGGCGTCCGCAGATGCAGACAACGTTCTGGTCTGGACCAGCGATATGGCCGAAAATCCCAAGGGCCAAGGCGCAGGCTTTTTGAGCAAACCCTCTTATGATGCCGTCATTCTTGCATTCCCCGACGCCCCGGTGGTGCGAGCTTGTGTCCGAGCGGGCATTCCAATGCGGCTTGGCACTGCGCGGAGAAGGCACACTTTTTGGCACATGACCCACCCCAATTGGGATGGTCGGAAGGACTCAGGTGGTCACGAAAGTTGGCACGGGTTGAGGCTGCTGATGCCGCTTGGAATTGAAGCCCCCACTGCAAAGTTGCGTCACACGTTTCTGCGCCCGCCAGCGGCTGATACTGTTGTGGAAGAGGCGCTGAATCCCCTCCAGCAACCACTCGTTCTCCTCCATCCAGGGTCACACGGAAGTGCGGGCAATTGGGGGCCAGAGCGCTTTGCTGACCTTGCCCATTCGCTGGCGCAAAAAGGCCTGGCCGTGGCATTCACTGGCACCGCAGAAGAAGGGCGGGAATTTGCGCCCCACTTCCCAGATGTCGATCGTGTTTACTCATGGTTTGGGCGCTTTAATCTCGAACAGCTCATGGCGGTTCAATCCCGATCGGATGCTGTGGTGGCTTCCAGCACCGGCCCCCTGCACACCGCTACGGCCATGGGAACTCCTGGTGTCGGACTCTATGGAAAAACAGCCCCTGCTTGGGCCGAACGGTGGGCGCCGATTGGCCCCCTGGTCACTGTCGTAGAAGCCGATGGGCTCGACCTCCATGGCCACCTCGATATTTCAGTAAACGAGGTCAAATCAGCAGTACTGGCCTTTACTGCTGGGGCTGCTCAGTCTTGAGAAAGGCACCAAACGCCAAGGCCACCACCGCTAGGGTCACCCCAGCTTGGGTCTCCAAGGTGTCTTCTGTTAGACAACTGAGTACCAAGAGCAAAACCCCCGGTCTACATGCACGGTGAGCCCACATCGAAGTCAAGGCCCACAGGAATACACCCAAGCCGACCACGCCGAGGGTGAGCGCCAGGGTTAAGTACTGGTTGTGGGGTCGCTTGCGTCCTTCGGGTGGCCATTCGGGATAGGACCGCAGAAAACCCCGCTCCATCTCTTGACCAACATGGCCCACTCCGACGCCAATGGCCTTGGCCCATGGAGGCAGGCCGCGCCAACCGTCGAAAGCAACTTCTAAGTAGACGGCACGCGCTAAAACACTGGCATTGGGGGA
>CAJQJX010000094.1 GCA_905478795.1 uncultured Flavobacteriales bacterium | reverse complement strand
AAGCCTGAGCCCTACAAAGGCAAAGGTGTCCGCTTCACTGACGAGTACATCCGTCGCAAGGCCGGTAAGTCCGCTGCCAAGTAATTGCATTCGACATGTCTGTAGCCAGCAAGAAACTCAAGACCCGCATGCGCATCAAGGCGCGCATCCGTGGCAAAATCAGCGGAACCGCCGAGCGTCCTCGCTTGTCCGTTTTCCGTTCAAACAAGCAGATCTACGCTCAAGTGGTAGACGATCTGTCCGGAAAGACCATCGCCAGCGCCAGCTCGCGTGCCATTCCTGAAGCCCAGGGTGTCGCCAAGGTGGACCAAGCGAAATTGGTCGGTGCCAAGATTGCAGAAGCCTCAAAGGCCGCTGGAATCGAGAATGTGGTCTTCGACCGCAATGGCTACCTGTACCACGGTCGCGTGAAGAACCTCGCCGATGCCGCTCGCGAAGGCGGCCTCAAATTCTGAAGCCATTATGAGAGACAACAACAACCGTCGGCGTGACGACCGGAACAACCAACCGGAGAGCGACATCAAGGACCGTTTGGTCACGATCAACCGTTCGACCAAGACCACAAAAGGTGGACGGACATTCACCTTTACAGGTATTGTCGTGGTGGGTGACGAGAAGGGCAAGGTGGGCCACGGGTCCGGCCGCAGCCGTGAAGTCGTGACCGCGATTCAGAAAGGAATCGAAGACGCCAAGAAGAACATGGTGGAGGTGCCGGTGATCAACGGAACCGTTCCCCACGCTCAAGAAGCAGTATTTGCCGGTGCACGTGTCTTGGTGAAGCCCGCCTCTCCAGGTACTGGTGTGATCGCTGGTGGCGCCATGCGCGCTGTTCTCGAGAGTGCCGGCATCAAGGATGTTTTGGCCAAGTCTTTGGGTTCATCGAACACGCAGAACGTTGTGAAGGCTACCTTCAAGGCGTTGACCATGATGCGCAGTGCATCGGACGTCGCTGAACTGCGTGGCATCTCAGTCAATCGCGTATTCAACGGATAAGCACAATGGCCAAGATTAAGATCACCCAGGTGCGCAGCGCCATCAACCGCCCAAAGCGCCAGAAGTTGACACTTCAGGCCCTCGGTATCAAGAAATTGCACAACCCTGTGGAGCACGAAGCAACCCCCCAGATCTTGGGAATGGTGCGCAAAGTGAACCACCTCGTCAAGGTTGAAGAACAATAATCCCCCTATCCAGCACAATCATGAATCTCAATAGCCTCAAGCCGGCAAAGGGTTCCATTAAGCAGCGCAAGCGAGTTGGTCGTGGTGAGGGCTCCGGACACGGAGGAACCTCTACACGCGGTCACAAGGGCGCGAAGTCCCGTTCCGGTTACAAGTCAAAGATTGGTTTTGAAGGCGGTCAGATGCCGCTCCAACGCCGTGTTCCAAAGTTCGGTTTCACGAATCCGAACCGTGTGGAATACAAGGGTGTCAATCTCGACACGCTTCAGGAACTGATCGATCGCAAGTCCCTGACTGAAATCACACCCGAGCTCCTCGTTGAGAACGGCATTGCCCAGAAGAAAGACCTCGTCAAGGTTCTCGGACGTGGTGAGCTTAAGGCAGGAGTGAAGGTCACTGCGCACAAATTTTCAGCTTCCGCTCAGACGGCCATCGAGGCCGCAGGAGGCAGCATCGAAGCAATCCACTAAAGCATGGGTCGGTTCTTTAAAAAGCTTCGGGACATATGGGCCCACGAGGAATTGCGCAGGCGCCTCGGCATCACCCTTGGATTTATCCTGGTGTACCGAATTGGTAGCTTCATCGTCATTCCTGGAGTTGACAGCGATGCGTTGCAAGAGCAAATGAGTGCGCTCGGAGGCGGAGGCCTCGGTAGCATTCTGTCTCTCTTTACTGGAGGAGCCTTTTCCCGCGCTTCCATCTTCGCTTTGGGCATCATGCCTTACATCTCCGCGAGCATCATCATGCAGTTGATGGGTCTTGCTGTTCCGACCATCCAAAAGATGCAGTCAGAAGGAGAAAGCGGAAGAAAGAAGATCAACCAGTGGACGCGCTTCTTGACCATTGCCATCACTTTGGTTCAAGCTCCTGGCTACCTCGCCTCAACAGTGGTGTCGGTTCCAGGTGCGGTCGCAGATCCATCCAGCTTCTGGTGGTTTAGTGCGGTTTTGATCTTGACTTCATCTACGTTGTTGATCATGTATCTCGGTGAGCGCATCACTGAGCGTGGAGTGGGCAACGGAATCAGTCTGTTGATCATGATCGGCATTATCGCAACATTCCCGCAGGCGATCATCCAAGAGTTCAACCACCCCAACACCAACTTCTTCTTCTTCCTTGTGGAGATTGCAGCGTTGCTGGTCGTGATTGGATTGTCCGTAGCATTGGTGCAAGCCGTGCGCAGGGTGCCTGTTGAAATGACGAGGTTGCAAGCCAATCCAGGGTCTTTCATGCCCCAAGGAGCAGCAGCCCGTAGCTACATTCCACTGAAGGTGAATTCCAGTGGTGTGATGCCCATCATCTTCGCGCAAGCCATCATGTTTGTTCCGCTTTACCTCACCCAAAATGAGAGCTTGGCAGACAACGAGGTGTTGATCGCGTTGGGTGATTTCAATGGCTTCTGGTACAACATGCTGTTTTTCCTGATGATTGTGGCTTTCACGTATTTCTACACGGCCATCACAGTGAACCCACAGCAGATGGCAGACGATTTGAAGCGTCAGAACAACTTTGTTCCTGGCATTAAGCCAGGGCGTCCAACGATGGAATTCTTGGACAATGTGATTTCCAAAATCACCTTGCCAGGCGCCATCTTCCTTGGGTTGATTGCGATTTTGCCTGCGATTGTCTTTACCATGGGTTTAACCCATGCCCAGGCATTCAGCATCTTCTTCGGCGGCACATCGCTGCTGATTATGGTAGGTGTCATTCTTGACACCCTCCAACAAATTGAAAGCTATTTGCTGTCCCGTCAATACGACTCCCTCATGGAATCCGGAAAGCTCCGGGGCCGTCAGGGGACGAGTGTGAGCGGAATGGCAGGCTAATTGGAATGGCGAGAGGACGGATACAGGTTCGAACCGAATCCGAAATCGAGTTGCTCCGAACGAGTTCTTTACTTGTCGGAAGAACCTTGGCCGAAGTGGCCAAGCTGATCCAACCCGGTGTCACAACTGCGGAACTGGATCGGGTAGCGGAATCCTTTATTCGGGATCACGGCGCAGTGCCGGGTTTCAAAGGATACAATGGATTCCCCGCTACGCTCTGCACCTCTGTGAATCACCATGTGGTTCATGGAATTCCCAATGACGATCCACTGCAAGAGGGGGACATCGTGTCCGTCGATTGTGGGGTGCTCAAGGAAGGGTACTACGGAGACAGCGCATACACCTTCATGGTGGGCGAAGTCAGTCCCGAAGTGCGCCGCCTGCTCAAGGTGACGCAAGAGTGCCTTGAGGATGCCGTCGAAGAAGCCATTGCGGGCAACCGCATTGGTGACATCGGCTGGGCCGTTCAAGAACACGCCGAGGCCTCAGGTTATGGCGTGGTCAGGGAGTTGGTCGGTCACGGTGTGGGTTCCAACCTACACGAGCCACCAGAAGTGCCCAATTACGGGAGGCCTGGAAACGGCATCAAACTCGTAGCGGGCATGGTACTTGCAATCGAACCCATGATCAATTTGGGCAAGAAGCAAGTTGTGCAGGAGAGCGATGGTTGGACTATAGCTACCTCAGATGGATTGCCCAGTGCACACTTCGAACACGACGTGGTGGTGAGGGAAGGCAAGTCAGAAGTTCTTTCGACGTTCAAATGGATTGAGGAGGCCCTAGGGGCAATGAGTGAGTAAGGGTTGAGGCGTAACATCAAAAACGAAACGGAAAACACACATCCATGGCCAAACAAGCGTCGATAACGCAAGACGGAACCATCACCGAAGCACTCGGGAACGCTATGTTCCGGGTAGAGCTCGAGAATGGTCACGTCATCACGGCGCACATCTCCGGAAAGATGAGGAAGTTCTATATCAAGATTCTTCCTGGAGATCGGGTGCGTGTGGACATGAGTCCTTACGACCTGAGCAAAGGCCGCATTTCCTTTCGCTACAAATAAGAAAATAGACCGATATGAAGACCCGTGCTTCCCTCAAGGTCCGCTCCGCGGATTGCAAGATCGTCCGACGCAAAGGGCGACTCTTTGTCATCAATAAGAAGAACCCCAAATTCAAGCAGCGTCAGGGTTAATCCTGAAGCTTAAACGCATTCGCCATGGCCCGTATCGCCGGTATCGACATCCCCCGGAATAAGCGAGGAGTAATTGCCCTGACATATGTCTACGGCATTGGACACTCCCGCTCCGCGGATATTCTCTCCAAGGCCGCTGTCTCTGAAGACAAGCGCGTCCAAGATTGGTCCGATGAGGAAATCACCAAAATCCGCGAGATCATCTCTGAGATCCGCGTAGAAGGTGAACTTCGCTCTGAAGTCCAGATGAACATCAAGCGCCTGATGGACATCGGTTGCCAGCGCGGCATCCGTCACCGTTTGGGCCTTCCACTCCGCGGACAGCGGACCAAGAACAACTCCCGTACCCGTAAAGGAAAGCGGAAGACTGTAGCCAATAAGAAGAAGTAATTCCTGTCCCTGACCCGGGACTCAGAATCGATCAACTCCCCATAAGATGGCCAAGACCACCAAAAAGTCGAAGAAGAAGGTTAAAGTAGATGGCACGGGCCAAGCCCACATCCACGCCTCCTTCAACAACATCATTATTTCCCTCACCAATGCTACCGGGCAGGTTATCTCCTGGTCCAGTTCAGGTAAGATGGGATTCCGCGGATCCAAGAAAAACACGCCTTACGCTGCGCAGTGCGCTGCTGAGGACTGTGGCAAGGAGGCCATGGAACATGGTTTGAAAAAAGTGAAGGTCTTCGTCAAGGGGCCGGGTAGTGGACGCGAGAGCGCCATCCGCACTTTGCACAATATGGGGATTGAAGTGACGGAGATCATGGACATTACCCCCATGCCTCACAACGGCTGCCGCCCACCCAAGCACCGCCGCGTCTGATTCCAGGGAACCGAAAGAAACAAGCAAGACAACATGGCACGTTACCGCGGACCCAAGTCCAAGATCACCCGCCGATTCAAGGAGGCCATTTTTGGCCCAGATAAGGCACTGGAGCGCCGTCCTTATGGACCAGGCCAACACGGCCCGAATCGCCGTCGTAAGAAGGAGTCAGAGTACTCCGTTCAGCTCGCAGAAAAGCAGAAGGCGAAGTATACCTATGGTATTCTCGAACGCCAATTCCGCAATATGTTCGAGAGCGCTCAAAACAAGCCCGGCATTACGGGTGAGGTACTGCTCCAGTTCTGTGAGTTGCGCCTCGACAATGTCGTGTACCGTTTGAACATGAGCCCCACGCGCCGTGGAGCCCGTCAGTTGGTGGGCCACAGGCACATCACAGTGAACGGAAGCGTGGTGAACATCCCGTCTTATCGTGTACGTCCAGGCGACGTAGTCGGTGTTCGGGAGAAGTCCAAGTCCCTCGAAATTGTTACTGAAGCCTTGTCTTCAGGAGGTCAACGCCACGAGTGGTTGGATTGGAATGGAAGTGCCGTCACAGGTACGGTCATTGCCATCCCAAGCCGTGACCAGATTCCTGAAAACATCAAGGAGTCACTCATCGTCGAGCTTTACAGCAAGTAATCACAACCCAGCACAACCGAAATGGCGATTCTCGATTTTCAGCAGCCAGACAAGGTCATTATGCTCGAGTCTGATGACTTCAGCGGACGGTTTGAATTCCGTCCACTGGAGCCAGGATTTGGTGTGACCATCGGCAATGCGCTTCGTCGCATTATGCTCTCCAGCTTGGAGGGCTATGCCATCACGCAACTCCGCATCGAAGGTGTGGAGCACGAGTTCAGCACCATCAAAGGTGTAGTAGAGGATGTCACCGAAATGGTGCTCAACCTGAAGCAAGTTCGTTTCAAGCGCCAAATTGAAGACGTTGACCACGAGGTGGTCAACATCGTCATTGGCGGTCAGGATGCATTTGTTGCAGGCGACATCGGCAAGTTCACCTCTGCTTTCCAGGTCATGAACCCAGACCATGTCATCTGTAACCTCGACTCAGGGGTTCAGTTGAGCATGGAGATTCGGATCGAAAAGGGACGTGGATACGTTCCTGCCGAAGAGAACAGAAATGAGGAGTCCACTGTGGACGCCATCTTCATTGACTCCATCTTCACTCCGATTCGCAACGTCAAGTACGAAGTAGAGAACTTCCGTGTGGAGCAGAAGACCGACTACGAGAAGCTCATCATTGAGCTTCAGTGTGACGGTTCTATTGCGCCAAAGGATGCCCTGCAGGAGGCTGCGCGCATCTTGATTGAGCACTTTATGTTGTTCAGCGAAGAGCGGATCACGCTTGACTTTGTAGAGAAGAACGAGTCCGAAGAATTGGATGAGGGATCGCTTCACATGCGTCACTTGCTGAAGACCAAGCTGGTCGACATGGACTTGAGTGTCCGTGCATTGAACTGCTTGAAAGCGGCGGACATCGACTCGCTCGGTGACCTCGTGGCCTACAATAAGAATGACCTGTTGAAGTTCCGCAACTTCGGCAAGAAGAGCTTGACCGAGCTCGAGGACCTCGTAGAGAGCAAGGGCCTGCAATTCGGCATGAACGTCAGCAAGTACAAGTTGGACGCGGAGTAATCCGAGCCATCAAAGTCCGTCACCATGAGACACGGAAAGAAATTTAACCACCTCGGTCGCAAGACCGCCCACAGAAAGGCGATGTTGGCCAATATGGCCTGCAGCTTGATCGAGCACAAGCGGATCACGACGACTTTGGCTAAGGCCAAGGCTCTTCGCGGATTTGCGGAGCCACTCGTGAACCGTTCTAAGGAAGATTCAACCCACAATCGCCGGATTTGCTTCCGGTACATGCGGGACAAGAATGCCGTCACCGAACTGTTTACGACTGTGGGGCCAAAGGTTGCAGCCCGTGAGGGTGGCTATACACGCATTGTGCGTATTGGCAACCGATTGGGTGACAACGCCGAAATGTGCATCATCGAGCTCGTTGACTTCAATGAGATCTATGGCAACGAAACCAAGTCCAAGCGGAAGCGCAGCCGTCGCTCTCGCCGCGCTGGAGCAGATGCTCCAGCTGCAGCTGTTGAGACGGTAACTGCTGAGGAAGCGCCTGCTGCTGAGGAAGCACCTGCTGCTGAGGAAGCACCTGCTGCTGAGGAAGCGCCTGCTGCTGAGGAAGCACCTGCTGCTGAG
>CAJQJX010000093.1 GCA_905478795.1 uncultured Flavobacteriales bacterium | reverse complement strand
CCTTCGACTTGAACGTGGTAGGTCTTCCAAATTCTATCGGGGCCTTCACCTTCTGTAATGCGGCGTTTGAGCCGGTTGTCGTCCGTCAAGAGCAGCAGCCCCTCGGAGTCGCGGTCTAGCCTGCCCACGGGGTATACGTTTTTGGGGAATTCGCCCAATTCACCCAATGCAGGGTGTCCTGCTTCGGGCGTGAATTGGCTGAGCATGCCAAACGGTTTGTTGACTGCGAAAGTCGCCATGCTTATTCGACCCAGTCGGCCAAAAAGACGTTGGTAGAACGCGTGCGGCCGTTGTAGCGGTTGGAGCTAAAGGCGAGGCGCTTGCCGTCGGGCGAGAACATGGGGAAGCTGTCAAATGCGTTGTCAAAAGAGAGCTGCACGGGCTCCATGCCGTTCACGTCGGTCATGAAGATGTTGAATGGGAACGCTTTGGTCTTGTGGTTCGAGCTGAAGAGGATGTGCTTCCCGTCAGGGTGGAAGTACGGGGCCCAGTTGGCGCCACCGAGGTTGGTGATCTGTCGGATTTCTGTGCCATCTACACGGCTCATGTACAGTTCCATTTCGGTCGGCTGCACCAAGCCTTTTTGGAGAAGCTGCACGTATTGGTCTACGGGTTCCCCAATCTCTGGGCGGCTGGCCCGCCAGACCAGGTACTGGCCGTCAGGGCTAAAAAAGGCACCGCCGTCATAGCCCAGTTTTTTGGTGATGCGCTTGATGTTGCTGCCGTCAATGTCGCACGTGTAGAGGTCCAAGTCGCCGTCGCGTGTGCTGGTAAACACAATCTTGTCACCCTGAGGGCTCACGGTAGCCTCGGCGTCATAGCCTTCGCCACCAATGAGCAAGGTGGGTTCACCGCCACCGATGGGGGCGGTGTAAATGTCGTAGCCGGCGTAGATGGGCCATACGTATTCATTGTTGGGCCCGCGTCGCGGTGTTTCTGGACATGCTGTATCAGCCGCGTGGGTCGAAGCGTAGAGTACAGTGGTGTCTCCCGGCATAAAGTAGGCGCAGGTGGTGCGGCCCAATCCGGTACTGACAGGGGCAGGGGGTGTGCTTGACGGTGTGCCATCTGCAAGGTCCATCACGTAAATCTGATCGCACTCTGTTCCCCAGCCAGGGTTGGTGGCCTGAAATACGAGGCTCCGTCCGTCAAAAGACCAGTAAGCTTCTGCATTGTCACCACCATAGGTCAACTGCCGAACATTGTCAAAGTGAACTTCTTCCTCATAACCGCGGTCCAAGCTGTCAGGAAGCTCAGGCATTTGCAAAGGTTCTGGGGCTGGGGTTGCCGAAACCGTGATGCCGGTGTTTTCGCTGTCGTTGGTGGCCTCTGTGCTGCTGGGTTCAGCGCATGAAACGAGGAGCAAGGCACCAGCAAAGGCGAGTGCCAAAGAATTGTGGAGGGAGGATGTGTTCAGCATGGGGTGAAAAGCCACGCGAATGTAGAACTTCGCAGCACTACGAACAGTTCAACATCCATGAATCATTTTCGATCCCGTGTCCCTGTGGCACGCTGCTCTCCTGTAATGCTCAGCACCATTTGCTTGGCCATGGCCCTTGCAGGCTGCAGCGGGTCCGGCGATACGGACCTTGTGGTCCAAGACATGGGCATTTCTGCCACGGTTTCTGCCATGAAGCAGGACGTGGAGGTATTGACTTCTAATCGGTTCGAAGGTCGAGAAACTGGAAAACCCGGTGCTTATGCTGCTGGCGAATGGTTGGCCGTGCGCATGACACAGCTCGGATTGTCTGCAGCCGGGGACTCCGGATTCTTTCAAACTTTCCGATACAAGCCCCATCCTCCCATGCAGGTTCATGGCGACACCTTGAAGACGATGGGTATGGCTGTGGTCGGAGAAATTGTAGGCCGCAATGTTTTGGGGGCGACAGCATCAATGGCCGATACGACCCAGCGTTGGGGCGTTATCGGTTGTCACCATGACCACTTGGGCTGGGGCGATGAAAACAGCCTGTGGCGTGGCGTGGCCGACGGCGACTCGACCATTCACCCAGGAGCCGACGACAATGCCAGTGGCGTAGCCACAGTGTTAGAATTGGCTTCTCGTCACGCGGTAGCTCCTTTGGCGGACCACCCTCTTCTGATGGCCAGTTTTAGTGGAGAGGAAAAGGGGCTCTGGGGTTCCAATCACTTCACCGATGAGCCTACGGTGGGCTTGGAGCATGTTGATTGGATGATCAACTTTGATATGGTTGGACGCATGAGGGGAGATACGCTGGCCATCTATGGCAATGGAACGTCCCCTGTGTGGAACGATATTTTGGAGACCTGCAATGGCGCTGATGGCGCAGGGTTTGAGATGGTCTTGAGCGAAAGCGGTGTAGGCCCATCGGACCACACGTCTTTTTACCTTTCTGACATTCCAGTGCTTCATTTCTTTACAGGGCAGCACGAGGACTATCACAAACCCACGGATACCGCAGACAAACTCAACTATGAAGGGATGGTGCGCGTGGCTGATTTTGCGGCGTGTATTGTTGGAGAATTGGCGCAATTGGATTCGATCCCTTTTACCAAAACGAAGGACAGTTCGAACGACGACGCACCGCGTTTTAAGGTGACCCTGGGCGTGGTTCCTGACTATTTGTTTTCAGGTGTTGGAATGCGAATTGATGGCGTGAGTGAAGGCCGTCCTGCCCAAATAGCGGGCCTCCAAAAAGGCGATGTTGTTGTTCGCATTGGGGAAGTTGAAGTGGCCGATATGATGGGGTACATGGAAGGGCTTTCCAAATTCGAAGAGGGCCAAACGACTGCAGTTGAAGTGCGTCGAGGAGAATCCAGCTTGGTGGTCGAGGTGACTTGGGATTGAACGGTATCTTTGGCATTCAAGGTGTTCCACCGCGCTCCAGCTTGCTGGGGTGAGGAAAGTCCGGACAGCACAGGGTACCGAACTCTCTGAAAGGGGAGGCGCCCGCAAGGGTGACAGACAGTGCTTCAGAAATTTAAACCGCCGATGGCCTTCGGGTACAGGTAAGGGTGAGAAGGTGGGGTAAGGGCCCACCAGCGTGTTGGGTGACCACACGGCTTAGGTAAACCTTTCGGGCTGCAAGACCATGTAAACCAGTGCTTGAGGGCGGCCCGTCCGATGCTGGAGGGTAGGTTGCGCAGATCAATGGTGGAAGTCCTTCGGGACAACAGAATCCGGCTTACAGCCTTGACGTCCCCGGGGCTTGCCCCGGGGATTTGTTTCTATTAAAAATGAAAAAACCGATTTTGTAGGATTTCATCACCCTTTAGGTAGGATTTTGTTACTTCGTAGCCCTGACGAATGCGCAATGAACGTGTTTACTCAAAATCTCTAAATAAAGATGGCTAAGAGTGCCAAAGTCCAATTTTTGGACAGTGAGCTGCAATACATCCGCAGCTTTTATGAGCAAGAAAGATTTCAGTTGCTCTCCCGATTACAGCATGTAGAACAGGTTATTTCGCGCTTGAATGGCGGAGGAGTGACCATCACAGAAGGAATGACGGCACCGCTGGCAGCAGCGCCTTTTTCGGCGTCGACTTCGGTTCAAGCGCCGGTTCAACCGGAAGCCGCTTCAATTCCAAAGAGAAAGCGTGGACGCCCCAGGAAGGAAGAAACGGTGGTGACTTCAGTAAAGAAGGCAGGACGTCCAAAAAAGCGCGGCCCAAAAAGTATTTGGGGAAACTTTATTCTGCGCCGTTTGCGCCAGTGTGATCGGCCATTGAGTTACTCCGAATTGATTCGGGATGCGATGGTGATGCACAATCTCCCGC
>CAJQJX010000092.1 GCA_905478795.1 uncultured Flavobacteriales bacterium | reverse complement strand
ATCAGCTGAAGTTTGGGAAGCATGTGGTGACCACAGGCCCTGATGAGAGCTGGATCATATGTCAGAAAGCCAAGCCCAAAGGTGTTGCCCAGCTCGGACAGGCTGTGCTGTATTACCACGCGGATTCTGGCTGCTTCTATGAACGAACAGACCCCAGCGATCTCAGGCAGAGATTCTTTGCTGGAGAGCTAAAATCAAAAGGATCATGATGAGTCACCTGGAGAGACTAATGGCCAGGAATTACCTGGGAGCTCAGATGGAGATCATTGGCATCTGGCTTGATGATGAGCCTGATCTGACTGAAGAGAAGAAAGCGAACTGGCAGAGACTGCATGACACCCTCAGCCAGGTGAATCTGTGCTTCCATGACATGGAGAATGAGATCACCAGGAAGATGAATGCCAACAGCACATACAAGATCCGCATGCTCGAAGATGCAGAGCGCATTGGATCACTAAAAACCCAGAAGGCATCCCTGGAAGAAGAGAATGCCAGGCTGAAGGAAACGCTTTCCAAGGCCATTGAAATCCTATCAAAAAACAACATCAACCCCGCACCACTATGGCGAACCTAACAACCGAAGAGAAGGCCTTCATGAATAGCCTGTTCAACTCCTATGATTTGAGCATGGATGACATCTTCAGGCACCAGCACTTTGTGATCATCAAAAGGCAGGGCATTGAGAAGATCATGGCAAAGGCAGGGATCACCCTGCAGTATGTTGTGGAAGGCTGCTCTGAGAAGTATGCTGCAGTGCGCTGTGAAGCCACCAATCCAGAGGGCCAGTCCATCACCACCTTTGGCAGCGCATGCCCTGAGAATTGCAGAAGCCCCTACTTCCTGGAGATGGCAGAGAAGAGAAGCAAAAGCAGGGCCATCCTCATGCTCTGTGGTCTCTATGCCAACGGTGTGTACAGCGAAGTGGAGGAAGCCCACATCAATGATTGATCTGTATGATTCCCAGCCAGATTGATTTCTTTGATCAGGCCCTGGTGCCTTGCCCCTCCTGGCTGCTGTCAAAGTGCAGCCGGATGCTGGGTGATGTGTGCCTGGATGAAGTCTCCCTGGAAGGGATTGAAGACCGCATCCACAGCGACGAATTGAGCGAAGCTGAGGGCCTGGATCTCCTGGCTTACTTAGAGCAGCACAGGAAGCAGCTCTGGGATTACTATGCCCCCAGCCAGAGAATGATCACTGCCCACATCAAGAAGATCTGCCGCCTCTGATCACTTCTGATTGTCGCGATTCAGGAGGCAATAGGCACCCGTCATGAAGATCGACTTCGCCGAGTTTCCCGTGATTTCAGGTGAGTCGTAGAGTCCAATACGAATCGCGCGAACACCGACCGTGGCGAATTGCTCCAGCCCTTTTCTTGAGATCGCGCCGACCCCGACGTGTGTCCATCCGTATTGACCTGCGCTCGCCCTGTGGCTGGCGCCGGGTAGCTCGATCTTCTCTCCGTCGTCAAATAGGAAGGTCATCCCCTCCTGGGTATCGAAGCCTTGTTTAAGAAGGCTCCCGCCGACGAGGAATGTGGTATCGCCCTCCGCGACGATCTCCGTATACGTCACCATTGACATGTTGTACTTGAGGCCTCCCATGCGGGTCGTCTTCGTCCCGTCAAATAGGTCCTCCTCCGTCTTCAGCTTGTAGCAATGCTTGGTGTTGGGTTTCTGAGCTGCCACAGCGAATGTGGAGAGCATGGCCAGGGCAAGGATTGAGAGATTTTGGATCATGCTGCAAAGTAACAAGTCACAGCCCTGCCAGCTCCTTCACCCTCAGCGCTGTCTCAACAGCATTCATGTTCACATACTTGTTGAATTCGCTCTCAACCTTGTGCCCAGTCATTCCCATGATGGTCCTGGTGGCAATGCCCTTGCTGGCCAGGTATGTTGCAAAGGTTCTCCTGGCAGCATGGCTGGTGACCAGCTGCCACTGATCCACCTCTTCCATCTTGCGCTGCCCCTTCTCATCCAGGACAGGCTTCAGCATCTTCTCATCAAATAAGCCAGAGAGCTTGGCCCCCTTTCGCAGCAGCTTGTTGTACCTGGTCAGAGCTCCAGTGGGTGGCAGCTCACCTCCATGCTTTGCAGCAATCTTGTGCACCATATCCCAGACAGGCACAGTCACAAAGGCATCTGTTTTCTTCATGTGGATGCTGAAGGTTTCCCTGGATGGGTTGTCATTGTACTGCTTGATGACCTGGGCCAGATCAGACACCCTGACACCTGTGGTGCACTGAACACAGAACAGATCCCTGGCCTTCTTCACTCCCGTCCTGGGAGCACCTCCCTGATCAGCTGGAGTATCTGGCACCTCCCAATCCAGGAAGGCTTGCAGCTGCTTCTCAGACAATGCAAAGCGCAGCACATCAGCTTCCTTCACAGTCCATTCTGGATGGTTGTGGTGATCGAAGGTGTGGATGCCCAGGCTTCTTGCCCTGGTGATCCACCCTCTGACTGTCTTCACCCACCTGCCCACAGTTCCTTCTGATGTCCTGGAATCATCCAGGTATCCATGCCTGAAGTAGTTGGCAGCTTTGCCAGCTCTCCAGTCCCTCATGGCCTGGCAGAAGTTGTGATCCATGTTGGACCAGCTCAGCTCCTCTCCTGTCTCAATGCTGAACTGCTCAAGGATCCGGAGATCAGCCTGGTACTTTTTCCTGGTTGCTTCAGTGCCTGTCTTGCTTTGCCCTGGCAGCGCTGTCTTGTCAAACTCATTGATAAACTTGGTGACCCAGGGAAGGAAGTCCATCTGGGTGCCCTGGTGTGGATCCAGATCCCCTGCCAGGTAGCTCTTGAATTCAGCTGCAGTGAAGGCATCCTTCTTGATGTGATGCAGCCTGTTCCATTCCCGCTCCAGGTCAGCTTGCTGCCTGGTGATGTCTGCATGGATATCCCGCAGATCCTGGTTGCCCCTGAGCAGCTTCACATGCTTTGTCTTGGCATCCCAATGCTTTGCTTCTATGCTGTGACCTGTTCCAAACTGGCACCGCTGTCCTTGCCAGAAGATTCGGATCTGAATGAAGCCCCATGTTCCTTTCCTGCGGTTTCCCTCTCTGTTGTCTTTTTTGAAGATCAGTGATGATTTCATGTGTCACACTTTTGTGGTTCATGTGTCACACTCTGTGTCACACTTTTTGATTTGCTCTGACTGGAAAAGACTGGAAACAGGTGGAATCACAAAGTGCTCACATGCCCTGTCTTTCCTGCAAATTTAGGCATGAAAAAGCCCGGAACCACTGAGGAACCGGGCTGAGTTTTACACACTGAAAATGTGGAGCCGGGGGGAGTCGAACCCCCGTCCAAACAAGCAACGCGCGCGGCGTTCTCCATGCTCAGTCCACGATTAATTTTCGACCGAAGGCTGACCGTGGACGGCCCATCTTCGACTTAGCCTTGTAAAGTTTCGCTACAGGGTCAAGACGCCCCTTTCGCTAGATCCATTCTCCTGATGCCCCATTGTACCGCGGATAGGATCCGAACGACGGCACGGGACAGCTCGTTCTGCCACCTTGTGGCTAGAATTAGGCAAATCCTCCGAGAGGATTAGGCCGCGAGCGCGTAGGAAGTGTTGCCAGTTATGGCTTGGGTTTCGGGATTAACGAGTGGCTACCCTAAGCACTCGGCATGCTGACCGTGCCGTTTGTCTTGCTGTCAAATCCAAAATCGGCCCCAGTTATTGTTGTTGTTGTTTTTCCACTTCGGTGGCAGGATGTCAGAGAACAAAACACGCTAACGTGCAAACCGCCTTGGCCCAAGCCAAAGCGGTTTACGAAGATACAGTAGGAAAGAGCCGGGAATTACCGGACCAACAGCCTTTGGCGAATCACGCCTTGGGCAGTCTCGATGCGGACCGTGTAAGTACCGGTGCGCAGGCCGAGACGGTTGCCGCTGGCGGCCAATGCTCCAGTCCATACCTGACGGCCCATGGCGTCGACCACGGTAGCCGCAGCACCAGCCTCCACTCCTGCCACGCGCAGCACATCGTACTGACCGACAGGATTGGGGTACACCGTGACGCTTGAAGCCGACGCTGCCTCAATGCTGTTGACCACGGGAGCCTCACCGAAATAGACATCGTCGAAATAGTAGGTCGTACCACCTTCGACACCTTCATCACCGAAGCCGAAGAAAATCACGAGCAGATCGTAAGGGTAGTTGACCTCGAGCTCAGGCCCTCCGGGCAATTCATTGCCAAAGTTGAATTCAAGCGTCTCCCACCCTTCCTGCGTGGTGTACTGGATGGTCTCGCAGTAAATGCCTTCTCCGGTAATCTCCGTCTTGAGCAAAATGGGCGTTCCAGCAGATGGCGTCCACACGCGAACGCTGATCATCTTCTCCTCCTCTGTGAAAGGAATGGGGTTGGCAAAGCCTTCGATGGTGCCGATCATGGTGCCGGACCATCCCACCGCTACCGGCATCTTGGTGACCTCCACCACGTGGTTGCCTGGTGCCGTGGGATCTTCAACAATCTGAGAGGCATTGCCCCAGAAATCGTAGGTCGTCTGATCAACGGTTTCGTCTTCAAACGTGCAGGGCAAGTCAATCTGGCTCAAGCCCCCACTGGCATCGACCTGCTCGATGTCATCGAAATAGAAGGTCGACTGGTCAGAGCCGTCGCCCACGTTCTCGAAATCAAACATGAACACCAACTTGTCATAGGTCATGGAATACTCGCCAGCGAAGTTCCAGGTCATCACTTCCCAGCCGCCCTGGGTGACGTTCCACTGGTCGATTTCCGTGTCGAGGTAGCCCTCCAGCTTCATCTTGATGCGCACGCCCTGGCGGGGTGACCACACCTTCATGCGGATGCTCGTCTCCTCGGAAAAATCGAAGAACTGCCCCATCTGAAGCAGTGAACCGCCCCATGGAAGGCCGCCATCGCGGACAATCCTGCATACCGTCTCGCTGTCGTTGACTGCATCCGGTGCAGGGTTGGCGACGACCTCAGCGAAACCGCCATCAAAATCAGTGAAATCGGAAGTTGTGGTGCCTGACTCAAAGTCGATGGGCAGGGTAACCTGCGCGGAAGCGACCGAAAAAAAGCACATAAAAAAAGCCCCTGCGAGAAGGGCATCATATCGTTGAAGATGCATGGTACAGAGTTACGCCAAAATCATGGATTTACCGCCGCAGCCTCTAGTCGCTCGTGCGCATTGGTGCGGATGTTGTCCCAGAAGAGGTTGAAATCCCCCACGTGCCAATTATCCCGATGCAACCACTTGCCCACCAGAAATATATGGGGCTGGTCAATCCACAGGACACCCTCAGGCCGAAGCTGCGCCGTAATGCTGCCCGGATTCTTGTTGCGAAAAGACTCCCTTACTGCGCCGAGGTGGACCTTCCGATCATTGGCCTTCCCAACCTCGGTAGTCCAAGTAATGGGGTGTATCGCACTGGGCGGTTCCTCCTTTTGACCCAACCAAGCCGGGACATATCCAGTGCCGTAACTCATCCATGCACAATAGCAATGCTGGTCGGTGGGCGTCTCGCAAGCGGACAGCTGCTTAAAGTCCGAGGGGTAGATGTCCATGCCGGGAATGTAGGCCGCTACAAGGCGCTCCTGCAGTGGCTGTCCATCGAAGAACTCCTGCAGCAGCCATCGGGCATGCCAACTGCCTTGGCTGTGCGCGGCAATGATGAGGGGCCGTCCCTCATCCCATTGGCTCAGAAAATGCTGGAAAGCCGCACGGACATCGCTGTAAGCGAGCTTCAAAGCCGCCAAGCTCAAACTATCTCCCACGCTGAAAACGCGGATGTGGGCCTGTCGGTATCGGGGAGCAAACACCCGACCGGCACCATTAAAGATGGCAGCCTGATGCCGCACAGGCCATCTATCGACCGCCTCATTCAACGCCGCACTATCCAGCGAGGCATTCCAGGCGGGTCCCTCCTCAAAAATGGTAGGGTGCAAGTAGAACACATCGGCCGTACCTGGTCCTTCTGACACCGTGCGTCCCTTCGGCAGCCCATCGGCCGCATCATCGCGCCATGGCAAAGCAGACCAACTGTCCTCTTGACCATACGCAGGTGCCGCAGGAATAGGTTCGAGGGCCGTCGCGATGCGCTCTACGTGCAATCCAGTCTCCACGACAGATTCGTAGCGCTTACACCCTGAAACCACAAAAACCCCAGCGGCGACAACGCACCACACCGACTTCAAGTCCATGCCACAAAAATGCATCCAAAATGCACCTGCACCCCGCAAACCAAAACTGGCCTCCTTCAGACTCAAGTGACGCGGTCCTTTCCTATCTGCTCAGTTTTCACCAACCACATTTCTTGACAACCGCAAAAACTTGGGCGTTTTCGGCCACTGTGAATGCACAACCGAGGTAGATTACCCTTCGTTCGAGAGAAGACATGAGGATAGGAATCATCAGAGAAGGAAAAGTACCGCCAGATCAGCGTGTGCCGCTGACACCGGAGCATTGCGCGAAGGTGTTAGAACGGTTTCCCTATGTGGAATTGGTCGTCCAACCCAGCGATGTCAGGAGAATTACCGATGCCGAGTTTGCCGCTGCCGGTGTTGAGCTCAGCGAAGACCTCAGCGATTGCGACGTGCTCTTTGGGGTCAAAGAGGTTCCCGTCGATCAGCTGATTCCCGACAAGACCTACTTCTTCTTTTCCCACACTTTCAAGCTTCAGCCCTACAACGCCAAGTTGCTGCGCGCATGCTTGGACAAGCGCATCCGCCTCATCGATTACGAGTTGCTCAAGCGACCTGGCGGAAGGCGCATCATTGGTTTTGGCCGATATGCTGGAGTGGTGGGGACATACAATGCGTTTCGCACGTTTGGCGCACAGCACGGGACTTACGACTTGCCGCGCGCCATCGATTGCGAAGACCGCACGGAGATGGAGTCCCACCTTTCCAAGGTCAAACTGGCCCCGGGAACCAAGGTGGCGCTCACAGGTCGGGGACGCGTGGGCAATGGTGCCCGCGAAATCCTCGAATTCATGCGAATTCGGGAAGTACATCCGGTCGATTTCCTCCGGGAAGACTTTGAAGAGCCCGTATTCACCCACCTTGACCTCGAAGATTACAACCGCCGCAAATCCGACAGCGGATTCGACTTCAAGGAGTTTTGTGACGACCCATTGGGCTATGAAAGCACCTTCATGGCCTTTGCCCGCTCTACGGACCTCTTCATTGCCGGCCACTTTTGGGCAGAGGGATCACCCTTTCTTTTTAGCCGGGCAGACGTCCGCGACGACGACTGGCGCATTTCTACCGTGGCCGACATCAGTTGCGACATCGATGGCCCCGTGGCTTCTACTGTGGAGCCCAGCACCATCGCCGACCCCATGTACGGGTATGACCCCGTCGGCGAGTGCCGGGTCCCTTTTGGTACGGAGGGGAGCATTGGCGTGATGGCCGTGGACAACCTGCCTTGTGAGTTGCCCCGCGACGCCAGCGCAGACTTTGGCGCGACGTTGTTGGAACAGGTCATCCCCCTCGTCGTAGAAGGGGACGCCCAAGGCATATTGGAGCGGGCCTCTGAGACGACGCTCAAAGGTGAACTGAGCCCCCATTTCGCCTATCTGTCAGATTACGCGGGACTTACTGGGCAATGAACCGGTACGTCAGGGTGCCCTTCTGACGTTTGGGTGCATTGGCCTGTGATTGAAATCTACAGCGCAACGCACTGCGCAGGGATTCATCGGTTAAGCATGCGGACATGGATTCCGATCCAGATCCCGATACAGAAAGGACTGTAGCGTCGAGCACCTCTCCTCCCGGAGCCACTTCGATGCTCATGACCACCACCCCGCCACCGCGGCAACGATAGCCCGGCACATCGAGACCCAACGCCTTGCGGCCCGCCAAGTCGTATTCCGCTGTGACCTGGCCATCGTATCGGGCATCCCAATTTTCGTAGCGGTTCTCGACGGCATCAGCAACATCAAGCTTGTCTTCACCGGCACCGCTGTTGGCCCCGCTCCTCCCCTCTGCCAGGGCATCGAATGCTGATTGCTCAAATGCCCGCAATTCCGCCTCAACATCTCTGGCCATTTGATCTGATGCCGCGGCCGAGCTTTGTAGAGACTGGTTGCGGGCTGCGTTCGCATCCGCAGCCACATTGCGGACAGCTGCATCCATCTTGGCCTGCATTTTTGCGCGAACCGCCTCCTCCATGGTCTGGGTTTGCTGCGGCAGCGCGAAATCTGCAAAATCCACTTCTGCGTAAGCCGTAGCCTCCGAAGTCGATACATCACCCCATCCCGCCAAAGCCGCCAAAGTGATCACATGCACCAACAAAGCCGCCACCACAGCCTGCCAAACGAAACGCTCTCGGCTTCCCAAGGAAGCCTTCAAAACTGATTCAGTAGAAGGGGCCACTTTCATATTCGACGACAAAATAACAGGAGCTGTCCATCGTTAAAACGGTAATTCATATCTTTATTACTTAGAATCAACTTAAGATGAAGCATATCCTCCTCCTCGGCGCTCTGTTCTTGTTCGGCGCCACTGCATCTGCCCAGAGCAGCTCATGCACCGACAAAAAAGCCAAGACCGAAAACACCAACAGCAAGTCATCCTGCTGCCAAGGCAAAGCCGACGCCAAGAGCTGCTGCTCTGCGAAGTCTTCTTGCACAGACAGCAAGAAAAAGAGAGGAAAGAAAGCCAAGTCTGGTAAAGAGGAGTCAAAGCAGTCACAAAGCCTCGCCCGTTCTGAAGACAAAATGGAGTCTACAGACAAGAAAGCGAAGGTGAGCCCTGCCAAAGGCGCAGGCCACTGATTGAACCTGACCAAAAAAAATGAAAGAAGCCCGCTAATGCGGGCTTCTTTATTTTGCACCCATGGGTCGCGCTGGCACACTGCTTTTCTTCCTGATTTCTTTTGTTGGCTCCCACGCCCAGTTCAACCTGGTGGGCGATGCCCAGCCGCTTAACGGAGGATGTGTCCAACTCACCGCGGCGCTCAATGCGCAGCAAGGAGCAGCTTGGAACCAAGATCAAATCGATGTCAGCCTCCCGTTCTGCATGCACCTTTCGGTGAACCTTGGCAGCAACAACGGAGGCGCCGATGGCATCGCGTTTATTCTGCACCAATTGGGCCCCAACCAAGCCACCACCACCTCTGGGGGCAACATGGGCTATGGCAACTACAATGCGCCAACAAACACCTTTATCGACCCCACTTTTGACCCCAGTATCATCATTGAATTCGACACTTGGCAAAACCCAAATCTGGGAGACCTCATTAACGATCATGTGGCCCTGCATCGCGATGGCACCAACTCTCACAACGGTCCCGAATGCCTTGCCGGCCCCATTGAAGCAAGCGCCATCAGCGGCAACATAGAAGACGGACAGGACCATACGGTGCACATCGAATGGAACCCGAGCACCCAATCGCTTCGCATGGAGTTCGACGATGTGGAACGGTTCAATGCCACCGTCGATTTGGAAAACGACGTGTTTGCAGGCAACAGCATGGTGTGGTGGGGATTGACCGGGAGCACGGGGGGCGCTTCGAACGTTCAGTCGTTTTGCTTGCTCGATGTCTCCAACAGCGCAGGCATTCCAGAATTGACACTCAGCCCACCCGCCCCCTACAGCACCTGCCCCAACGAAACCATCACCATTACCGGATCCGCACCAGGATACACGGTCAGTTGGCAAAACCTCAACAACCCGGTGATTTCCGCTGGACCCGGAGAACATACCATTGAGGCACAAGATGGTGGATGTCCCTTAACCGAGACCATCAGCGTAGCCTCCCTGCCTGGTCCCAACCTCTCTACCCTGACCGATGTGACCCTGTGCGATGGCGCCTCCACCACCTTGACAGCATCCGCTGAGGCGGGGAGCTTGGTTGATTGGGACGGCACAGGCAACCCCACTTTAGATGTTTCCAGCGGAGGGATTCACGCCGTCACTGCTGCACTGGGTACCTGCACAGAAAGCCAAACGGTGACCGTCGTGGATCAAGCCTCTCCGACCATCGCCTTGGACACCTCGAACGACATCTCACTGTGCGAAGGCGATGCAGTGACCATCACGGCCACCACTGACATCGTAGCAGACATCCAATGGATCAATACGGATGGCACCGTCGCCTCTTCCAACGCTGAGCTTACCGTGGAGGCCCAGGCAAGCCTGACAGTAGAAGCTCAAGCGGGCGGATGTCCAGGCCTTCCAGAATTCGTCTTGGTGAACATGCTTCCCTTGCCCACCGCCACCATTCAGTCTATTCCGAATACCCTGTGTTTTGATGAAACAGGATTGGTGACTGCTGTTCCCAGTCCCGGGGCCTCGGTGGACAGCTGGACGCTCCCCTTGGGCACTACTGGCGTGAATCAAGCAGGCCCAGGCGCCTACACAGCCAACCTCATCGCGGCCAACGGCTGCACCAACACAGCTTCCTACATCCTCGACGCCCTTCCACCGATTCAATACGAACTCAGCGGTCCTGAAGGAGCCTGCGACGGCAGCACCATCGCGTTGATGGTCTCCGGAAATTTCCAATCTGCTCAATGGTCCGATGGCACCACCGGAAACGCCTTGTCCTTGGAAAGCGTTGATGGCGAAGGCCCTTTTGCCGTCACTGTAGAACTCGACGGTTGCACCGCGACTTCCTCCGCCGAAGTCCAATGGTGGCCGGTACCGTCTGTAGGGTTGATGGAGGATACCGTCATTCGCTGTGTGCTGGACCCAGCGGTAGAATGGAATTGGCCGAACCAAGCCTCACCCGCAGTGGGTTGGTGGGTATGGAGTGTGAATGGCATGACCACGACGGGCGGGCCGGTATGGGAAGCCGAGGGCGCATACACCGTGCGCGTATTGGACAGCATGACAGGCTGTGCCGATTCCACGGAGGTTTACGTGAACGTTTGGCCCAATTTGGAGGTCAATGCTGCGCCCTACGCCGGCATAGTGTGTTGGGACGAAACCACCGAAGTCATCGCCGAGCTGCGCGGCGTCGAAGGAACCGATATCGACGAGCTGCCATACACCCTGGCTTGGGACGACCCCGAGGTTCAGGGACTCCATCCTCAGGTCGGCGCCGGCATTTACCTCCTTCAAGCGGAGAATGCCTGCGGACAAGACGTTGCCGTGGTGGAAGTCACGCAGGAATACTGTGGATGCGATATGTGGATGCCTACGGCCTTTACACCTGATAACGACGGCATCAACGACGGCCTCAAAGTCGAGACCAACTGCCCTGAATTGGAATCTTTCCAACTCGACATTTACGACCGTTGGGGCCAACGTGTGTGGGGCACGGACAACCCTGACCGCGTGTGGATGGGACAAGCAGAGACACCTCCCAGCGAAGGACTCCATTTTGTCCCCGACGGTGTCTACGCCTACCGCTTGGTTTGGAAATACAGCAAAACCGGAACACCTCTCGTTGAGGAACGGAACGGCCACTTACACCTCCTGCGGTAAGCCCCAATGCCCCTCAGTCCTACCGCGGAAGGCCACAAACTATCTTCGCGGATCAGAACGCAGCATGACCACAGCTAAGCCATTTGATCTGATTGTAGTGGGCGGAGGAATCGTCGGCGCTGCTGCTTTTCTCAAGCTCCAAAAACGGCACCCCAATGCCCGCATCGCTCTATTAGAAAAAGAGCCCATTCTGAGCGACCACCAAACCGGACACAACAGCGGGGTCATTCACAGCGGACTGTATTACCCACCGGGAAGCCTCAAAGCCATCAACTGCGTCAAGGGCAGACATGAACTGGTTGCTTTTGCCAAGGAATATGGTGTAGACCACGACATCTGCGGAAAGGTCGTCGCAGCAGCCAGCGCCGATGAATTGCCCATGCTCGAAAAGATCCATGGACTGGGGTTGCAAAACGAAATTGAAGGGCTGGAGCGCATTTCCGGAGACGCTGTCCGCGACATTGAGCCTTACGTCAACGCCATCGATGGCCTTTGGGTGCCCTGTACGGGCATCATTGACTTCCGCGGAGCCACCGCCAAAATGGTCGAAGTCGCCCGCGGCATCCAGCCAGAGAGCCAGGTCTTTACCGGCGTGGAGGCTCAGGACTTCACGCAAGACGAAAGCGGAGTGGAAGTCCACACCAACCAAGGTGTGTTCGCCGGCGGCGGACTCGTAGTCTGTGCAGGCCTTCAAGCCGACCGACTGGCGCGCAAGGATGGCGTCACATTGCCTGAACGCGTTGTCGGTTTCCGAGGAGATTATTACGAACTCGAAGACCACGCCAAGCATAAGGTCCGCAACTTGATCTACCCCGTCCCCAACCCCCAGTTTCCGTTCTTGGGTGTTCACTTCACGCGGATGACCAATGGCGACATTGAATGTGGCCCCAACGCCGTCTTCACATTCAAGCGCGAGGGATATGGCAAAACAGACTTCAACCTTCGCGACACTTACGAAGCACTGGGCTACAGTGGCACATGGAGGCTGTTCTTGAAGAACATGTCATTTGGCATCAATGAATACCGCCGGGCGTTCTCTAAGCGGCTCTTCCTGAAGACGCTGCAGCGTTTGATTCCCGATTTGGAAATGGACGACCTCCGTCCTGGCCGCAGCGGCGTCAGGGCCTTGCTCTTGCGCCCAGATGGCGATACCAAAGACGACTTCCGCATCGTCACCCACGGACGCAGTGTACACGTATTGAACGCCCCCTCGCCCGCCGCTACAGCGTCGCTCGCCATCGGAGACCACATTGCTGACCACGTAGACCGCCAAGGTCTCCTGGGCTAAAGCCCCCATACCCCCGCTTCCCTGAGCCCTATATTGCCTTCATGGGAAAGCAATCAGACCATCCGCGTGCCTACACCAAAAAGGCCGTACAAAAAGGTTGGCTGATGTATGACTGGGCCAACTCCGCCTATTTCCTCGTCATCACCACGGCCATCTTTCCGCTGTTTTACACGGCCATCACCACCACGACCGTCGACGGTGTGATTTCTGATGCCGTGAGTTTTATGGGCAAGACGTTCATCAACACCCAGCTCTACAGCTACATCATTGCGGCATCCTTTCTCATCGTCATCATCGCCTCTCCGCTGCTCAGCGGCATGGCCGACTACTTAGGCCGCAAACTCCTGTTTCTCAAATGCTTCTGCTACGTCGGAGCGGCAGGCTGCATTGGCCTGTACTGGTTTGATGTCGAGCACCTCGAATGGAGCATGTCAGCCCTTTTTATGGCCAACATCGGCGCGTGGGGCAGCCTGGGTTTTTACAATGCATTCTTGCCCGAGATCGCCGAGCGCGAAGAGCAAGACTTGCTGTCCGCAAAAGGATATTCGTGGGGATTTGCCGGGGCTGTCATCTTGCTGGTGATGTGCTTGGCGCTGATCATGGGCATTGGCGACCAGTTCACGCGCTGGGCCTTTGTGGGGGTGGGCCTTTGGTGGGCCGGATGGGCACAGATCACTTTTCGACGTTTGCCCGTCAGGGTCAAAGAAAGACCCGAAGGCAACATCATGATGAAAGGCTTTCACGAACTGAGGGGGGTCGCCCGAGAACTCAAAGGAAAAACCCGTATCGTGCGTTACCTCCTGAGCTTCTTTGTCATGAGCATGGCCATACAGACCATCATGCTCATGGCGAGCTCCTTTGGAATCAAAGAGGTCAAGCTCGCCTCAGATGAACTCATCATTGCCATCTTATTGATCCAGCTCATTGCCATTCCCGGCGCATTTCTCTTTAGCTGGCTGAGCAAACAATGGGGCAACGTAACGGTGCTCCTTATGGCCACCGCAATGTGGGCTGGCGTGTGCCTTTTCGCTTATTTCCTTGTGGACGGGTCGGCCATGTTTTTTGTTGCAGCGGGCATCGTGGGCTTCATGATGGGTGGAACCCAAAGCTTGAACCGGTCCACTTACACCAAAATGCTGCCTGAAACCGAAGACACCGCCTCTTATTTCAGCTTCTACGAAGTGCTTGAAAAGTTGGGGGTGGTCATTGGGATGTTCAGTTGGGGCTATATCGAAGGCCTCACTGGAAGCATGCGCTCCTCTATTCTGGCCCTGATCGGATTTTTTGCCGTAGCCATGATCCTCCTCGCCTCCATACCCCGCGCAGAGAACAACATCTCAGTGGCCTGATTGGAGACTGTATCAGTCGATTTCTATGAAAGCCTGCTCCACCAGGCGAAATTCTACCCGCCGGTTGCGGGCTCGTCCTGAGGGATCCGAATTGGAAGCCGTGGGCAACGCACTGCCGTGGGCATTGGTTCGCATCCTGTCCGGCGCCACACCTTGGTCCATGAGGTAGGCAAAAGCGGCTTTGGCCCGATTCTCTGACAACACAGCATTGTATCCTTCTGGACCCACCGCATCGGTATGGCCGTGCACTTCCAGCCGAAGAAATCGATTGCGCCGCAACATGCTGCCCCAACGGTCCAATTTGGCGCGGTCCTCCGACCGCAACGTTGCGTCATCAAAGGAAAAATGGAGTGTATCCCGCTCCACTTCTTGCACCCGGGTTAACGCCTCCGGAGGGTCCTGCACTTCTCCTGCAATTTTGCGGACCAAACACGCACAATCCTCTGGCCTCTCAACGGGCACCACCTCTACAGCATCCAAATAGACATAGGCCCAATCGGTTGCCCCCTTAGGAGCATCGGCCGAAAGCGCCAAGCGCGTCATGCCTTTGGCATCGAAATTGCCCAAGGTCAACCATCGTTCCCCTCCTTCCGCTTGGATCGCGTCCGAGAGGTTGACCCAGCCCTTGTTCGTCTCTAGGAAATGGCCAGCAGGATTCACCATCTGAGGGGTGTAATCCAAAATGTAATCCCGCTCTCCTTTCGGCTTCTCTGCACTCAACAGCGCTCCAATACCATCGGCGACCACCCCGGCCTGCTCTGCTGCCGAATACCAAAACGAAACACAGACCCACTCTTTGGGCGCCAAAGACCGCTTCAACTCTGTGGTGAGGTACTCTCGGTAACGCCACTTGGCCCGGCTAAAAACCACCAGTCCGCCGTAGGCTTCCCCATCCAAACCAAGTTCCTTTCCAAAACGGTTGATTGGAACCCCTGCCGACCCGCTACAGGACGCAAAATGATCAGGCGTACCCTCGGTAGGTTGCTCCCAGTGAGCCAAAGTGCGCAGCCTCTGCTGGTTGTAGTCCGAAGGGCAGAACTTTTTGGACTCGAACCCTCCATCGCGCACCAAACTGGCCGCATCGAGCACAGTACTTGGAGTCTGTGCAACAGCCCCAAATCCCAAACCAACGATGGCCAACCAAACGGCCGGCAATTTCCGCATGGGGTTACTTGATCCGGAAAGTCACCCGGCGGTTCTTGGCACGGGCAAGGTCAGAAGCCTTGGTGCTGGCAGGGTCAGAATTCTCCAATCCTATTGCTGTAATGCTGGACTCAGCCACCCCTTGGGAAGTCAAGTAACGCTTGACTTGATCGGCCCTTTTACGGCCCATCTCAGCAAAACGAGGATTGATTTTACCTTCTGACACTTCGTCATCGTCGCAATGGCCCATCACCTCAACAGTCCACGTTGGATTGGCCTTCAATACGCCCGCCAACCGATCGAGAGATGCCCTCCCATCTTCGGTGAAAGTGCGCTTTACAAAAGCGTAGTAAACGGCCGTGCGGCCCACGAAATCTCTTCCGGAAAGGTCACCGGGAAGCGCGGCGCCGCCGTAAACCAAATCAGGTGCCGTGTTGGAGGAACGCGAACAATTACACTGGCTCTTTGCATCCACTGGGAACACCTTCACATTGTCGATGTAGTAGTATGCATGCATCGTCTGCACGCCACTGATTGAAGATGGCTTTTTGACTTTGACCTCCTCAATGTCACGAGAACCATTGAATCCACCAATGGTCATGTACTCTTCTTGGCCGGTGCCCAGCACCGTTCCACAAATGGTCTCCCATCCTTCCATCAACTGCATCACCTTGTCTGTGCGGTGCTTGACCTGAGGCTCGCGGTCTACGATCCCAAGGTTCGGTTGCATCTCCTTGCGGTCCGAGAAGTATGCTCCAAGACCATTCACGGCATACTTCGAAAGGTCGCTGAGTGAAACATCGAAGCTCACACAGTACATCTGGTTGGCCTCCAGGTTCTCAGACAAGCGCACTTGGAAGTAAGTGCGGGCAATCTTGGGAGACTTGGTGTACGCACGGAAACCCCCGTAACGGTTTCCATCAGCTGGATCCTCGTAGCCATAGCTGTTCGATGGAACAGCCACTTTTTCACTCTTGACATCTGTAGAAAACAGGTCAAGCGGCGCGTCGGTGTATGAAAACCAGTCCGTCGTGGTCTCCTCGAGTTGGCCATATGCTTTGAGCCTCTTGACGTCCCCGTTTTCGAAGCTGCTGTTGGGCACGAGGTTGACATCCTGTGCATTCAAGTCGGCATCAAAGGCCGGATTCAACAGCGCAATTACAGCGCCAGTCATCATCAATTTCCGCATGGTTTTCCTGTTCTGATGGTCTTCAATCAAGACCCGCTGCGTTTGACTTCATCGATGAAGGCCCTGACGCGGTCGGGGTTGATGTCGGGATAAACACCGTGGCCCAAGTTAGCCACATGGCCTCCGTGCCCAAAATCCGACAACATTCGTTGGGTAGCTTCCCTCACTTCGGCTTCCGTACCGTACAAAACAGAGGGGTCCATATTGCCTTGAAGGACATGTTTTGGCGCCCTTTGGCGCGCCTCTGACACAGGAGTATGCCAGTCTACACCCAGCGCAGCGCAAGGCAATGAAGCCAGCCTGTTCAGCTGCCAGCCAGCGCCTTTGGCAAATACGATGAGCGGCGCACCCTTCACTTCTTCGCAAATCCTGCGAAGACGGGGCATGCTGTATCGTTCAAAAAGAGCGGCGTCCAATGCGCCGGCCCAACTGTCAAACAATTGCAGTACTTGCGCTCCAGCGGCCACTTGAGCATTGAGGTACACTATCGTGGCCTCTGTAATCCGGTCCAACAAATCTTCTGCCAAAGCCGGTTCAGCGCGCAACATCCGGCGCGCCTTGCTCCATTCTTTGCTGCCACCGCCTTCTACCATGTAACAAAAAATAGTCCAAGGAGCCCCCGCAAAACCGATGAGCGGAACCCTGCCATCCAAAGCTGAACGCGTCATGCGCATGGCGTCCATCACGTAGCGAAGGTGCTCCTCGGGCTCCACTGCATGCAACCGATCCAAGTCGGCACGGGACCCGATGGTCTCCTCAAAACGCGGCCCGACTTTTTCGACCAACTGATATGGAAGGCCCATGGCTTCAGGCACCACAAGAATGTCACTAAACAAGATGGCCGCGTCCACACCGAGCAAGTCAACAGGCTGCAGGGTCACTTCACAGGCCAGTTCTGGCGTCTCCACCAGCTCCTTGAACCCCGATAACCGGCTCCGAATCGCCCGGTATTCAGGCAAAATCCTGCCGGCTTGACGCATCAGCCAAACGGGCGGACGGGGTGTATCCTCTCCAGCGAGAACCCGAAGAAGCAAATCGTTTTTGGCGGTCATGGTGAAAGCAACAACAAGGTGGGGGTTCGGTTCGCTATCAAAGCTTCAAAAACACGTCAAAACTCAATGGAGGGTCTTGAACAATGCCTCCTCCAAAAGGTCAAAGGGATGCACTGTCACATTGCCCACCCCCTTGGATTTGGCATCACATTCCCTCAAGTAACCAAAAATTCGGGCCACTTTTCGGGCAGGGTAATTCCGCGCCGCACGGGCATATTCTTTCGCCGCAAAAGGGTGCACCCTCAAAGCACTCGCCACAGCAGATGGGTCGTGACTCGGAAGGTGATGAAAAGTCAATACCCTGCCGAAGTAATTGGTCAACACCGGAAGGATGCGCGGCACCGGATTGGATTTCTCATTGGCCCGCATGTATTGGACAATCCGCGTCACACGGCCAATGTCCTTCTCTGCAAGGGCACCTGTCAACTCAAAGATGTTGTACTCCTTGGAGATGCCAATGTGCTGCTCAATCAAGGTGTCGCTCACCTCTCCACCGTCTGGCAAAGCAATGAACAACTTCTCCAACTCCCCCGCTACTTTCTTCAGGTCATTGCCGAGGTATTCTGCCATGACCTGTGCGGTGCGGGGACTGATGCGGCGCCCTTTCGATTGTACAAATCCCTCAATCCACTCAGGCAACTTGTAGTCGCGAATCTTCGACGATTGGAACACCACTCCTGCCTGCTGAATGCGCTTGACCGCACCGAGTCTTTTGTCTGGCATCTTGTTGCGGTGGACCAACACCAGCACCGTCGATGAGACGGGATTGTCCGCATAAGCGGCGAGCTTTTCGAGCTTGTCTTTGGACTTCCATTCTCTGAGCTCTTGGGCCTCTTTCACCAGCACCAACCGGCGCTCCGCCATCATGGGGAATTGACGCGCTGCGGCCAATACCTGGTCGAGGTCGCTGTCGCGGCCGTACAGAATGGTTTGATTGAAGTCCCGTTCGTGTTCCTCCAAGGCGTGCTCTTCAATCGCATCAGAAAGAACATCCAAATAGAAGGCCTCTTCTCCACCCAAGAGGTAGAGGGGAGAGAAACTGCGCGCTCGAATGTCATCGAGTAAAGGCTGAAACCCCTTCACGCGTGTTCAACGAAAAGAGGGGGCGACCACAAGGTCTTTGCTCCCTTTGGTGTGCGTATAGAACCCTTCGCCGGACTTGACACCCAGTTTTCCGGCCATCACCATGTTCACCAACAATGGGCTGGGTGCGTATTTGGGCTGGCCGAATCCGTCTTGCAGGACTCGGAGGATGCTCAAACAGACGTCCAAACCAATAAAATCCGCCAGGTGCAATGGCCCCATGGGATGCGCCATGCCCAACTTCATGACCTGATCGATTTCGGCGACTCCTGCAACCCCCTCATGCAAGCTGCAAATGGCCTCGTTGATCATCGGCATTAAAATGCGATTCGCCACAAAGCCCGGGTAATCGTTGACTTCAACAGGGATCTTACCCAACTGCTCAGACAACGCCACCACAGCGGCCGTAGTGGCATCGCTGGTGTCGTAACCGCGGATGACCTCTACCAACTTCATGATGGGCACCGGATTCATGAAATGCATCCCAATGACCTTGTCTGGGCGGCCAGTGGCTGCCGCAATGCGGGTGATGGAAATGCTCGATGTATTGGTGGCCAATATGGCAGAGGCTGGGGCCGAGGCGTCGATTTGCTCAAAAATCTTGAGCTTGAGGTCCAAACGCTCCGTGGCCGCCTCTACCACCAAATCAGCGTCGGCTACAGCGCCGTGCATTTCGGTGGAAGTCGTGAGGCGGGAAAGTGTCGCCGCTTTGTCATCAGCAGAAATGCGCTCCTTGGACACCAGTCGGTCCAAATTGCGCTCAATGGTCGCTTGGGCACGTGTCAAAGCTGCTGCATTCACATCAATCAAGGACACCTGGTGGCCCGACTGCGCAAAAACGTGGGCAATGCCATTGCCCATGGTGCCCGCTCCAATCACGGCCACTTTTTGGTTGGAAACGCTCATTCTTCAGAAGCCGCTTTGTCCTCGGAGACTTCCTCGACAGCCACTTCCTTGGCCTCCCCTTCTGCAGGCGCTTCATCGGTTGTTACAGCTTCAGCGTCAGCCTCTATGGCATCCTCCTCAGAAACGAAAGGCAGCACGTTCAACTTGTTCAGCTCGTTGTACCACGTGCACAGCTTCTTCAAGTCGCTGTGATACACCCGTTCTTGATCCAAATCGGGCACCACTTCGGTCACAAAACTGCGCAACGTATCGTGAGGCTCTTTGGAATTGGGAGCGTCCCCACCCTTTAGGTGGGCGTGAAGGGTGTTGAGCACCTCAGACAAAGGAAGGTCTTCATCATATGTGAAGATGCTGATGTCTTCAAAACTCGAGACCCTCGCAGAGGAGGGAACAGCGCTTCTCTTGCCCTCTCCCATGCTTTCTACCACAATGGCGCGTTGGGTCGTATTCAGCACTTTGTAAAGCCCCGGTTTTCCGGAAATGGCCAAGATGTCCTTCGGTTGCATGGTGCAAAATACCCCTGTTCGCCCATTGCGCGGCCCTTTTCATGGCACGTACTGGTTTCGGCTTTCCAACAGAACCCCACTCGTAATCCACAAATCCGACCTCAATCGGCCGCTGGCACCGGCCAATCTCGAGATTGAACCAATGCTCCATCCGTGCCACGCGCCCAAACGGCGGTTCGCAAGCCATTAGAAATCATCAACATGGATGAGGAAAGTGCCAAGTCATACCGCGCCACTTGTTCGGCCACCTTCTCGTCCAATGGGATGTGCGGCGCCTTGACCTCTACAGCCAATGCCACAGCCCCAGAACGGTCAAAACAAGCCACATCTACGCGGCCCGAGACTTGACCAAACCGCACGGGATGCTCCAAAACCATGCGCCCCAAGGGCCAACCTGAATGAACCAACGCCCCCACAACGTGCTGGCGCACCCATTCCTCAGGCTCCAACGCCACCCATTTGCGGCGCACCAAACAACGCAATTGCCACTTTCCATGGGCGCAGCGCACCGTTAGGTCAGGCTCATGGAACGCAAGGGCTGGCCATTGCGTTCTGGGGTCCTCATGAAGTGGCAAATCTGTCACCCTGCGAAAGTGCAAAATCCTTCCACTACATTGTGACCGCTGAACACCTTTCACCATGAACCGACCCACACGGTTATTCGATTTCCCTCGCTACCAGCTCGCCAACGGCCCTTTAGACGTCATGATGACGATGCCGAACGGCGGCAATACTGTCACTTATTCCACGGCTCAATTCGTTGAAGAAATGGACCATGTGAGCCTTGGGCTCATATCCATGGGAATGCAACCCGGCGATCGGGTGGCCTTGATTTCGCACAACAACCGATGCGAATGGAACCTGATGGACCACGGCACGCTCCAAGCTGGCGGCATTGATGTCCCCATCTATCCGACCATGACGCCGGATGACTATGTGTACATCCTCAACCACAGCGAATCGCGGTTCTGCTTTGTGAGCAATGCTGATTTGTTCCAAAAAGTAAGCTCCATCCAGGACCAAGTCCCCTCATTGGAGGCCGTCTTCACTTTTGAGGACGTCCCCGGGGCCAGGTCATGGAAGGAAGTCACTGCCCTGGGCGCCGCTGCAGAAAATGATGCGCAGGCAGCGTTAGAAAAGCGCCGCGACGAAGTGGTCCAAGAGGACATGGCCACCATCATTTACACCTCGGGCACCACTGGACGTCCCAAAGGTGTGATGTTGAGCCACATGAACATTGCCCAAAACGCCCTCCACAGTGTCCCACGATTGCCCGAGCGCGTCGCTGGAACAGAGTACCGCGTCTTGAGCTTTTTGCCAGTTTGCCACATTTTTGAGCGGATGCTGCACTACCTCTACATGCACGAGGGAGCCATGATCCATTTTGGTGAGAGTCTGGAGACTGTGAAGGACGACTTGGGTGGTGCCCAACCGCACATGTTTACAGCTGTCCCTCGTTTGCTTGAAAAGTTCCATGACGCCATCGTGGCCAAGGGCCGCGAGGCAGGTGGTGTGAAGTCGGCCATTTTCAATTGGGCCGTTGGCCTTGCTCTGGAATGGGAACCCGATGGACGCAACGGCGGTTTCTATGAATGGAAATTGGGGATTGCACGCAAATTGGTGTTCGACAAGGTCAAGGCAGCCCTCGGCCTGACCGAAATCATGGCTGTCGCTTGCGGTTCTGCCGCCCTGGCACCCCGATTGGCCCGCTTCTTTAATGGAGCAGGCATTCCTGTTTATGAAGGCTACGGCCTGACCGAAACATCACCGGTAGTTTCCGTGAACTCGCTCAATGCAACAGACATGCTGCGCATTGGAACGGTCGGAAAACTGATCGCCGATACCGAGATCAACATCGCAGAGGATGGGGAAATCCTCGTCAAAGGCCCACAGGTCATGATGGGATACTACAAAGACGAAGAGAAGACTGCTGAAGTGCTCAAGAACAACTGGTTCCATACCGGCGACATTGGCATTATCGAAGATGGATTCTTGCGCATCACCGACCGGAAAAAGGAGATGTTCAAGACTTCTGGCGGCAAGTATGTCGCCCCGCAGCTGCTGGAAAATGCCATCAAGGCTTCTCGTTTTGTAGAACAAGTCATGGTCATTGGTGAAAGCCGCAAGCACCCCGCTGCATTGGTCGTACCGGACATGGTATTCCTCGCGGAGTGGTGCAAACGTCACAACCGTCCCTGCCCTGCGCAAGCAGAGGTACCCAACGATGAAGAAATCCTCGCGCGCATTCAACAGGACCTCGATGGACTGATGGAGCCGTTTGCTTCTTGGGAACGCGTCAAAAAAATCCGCGTACTCCCCGCACCCTTTACCATTGACGGTGGCGAGCTGACTCCGACCCTCAAACTCAAGCGCAAGCCCATCTTGGCCCGATACGCTGACGCCATCGAGTCCATCTATACCTGAGCGTGATAGACACCCTGCAAGCATGGGATGAGGCCCTGCTTATGCTGTTGAACGGATCACCTGAATCGTTCTCTGCTGCGGGATGGTGGCTCAGCCAACCCTGGTCCTCTACCCCTGTTTATTTGTTTGTTATTTGGCGAATATTCAAGGGCGTGACATGGCAAAAAGGCGCCTTGAGACTCGTCCTGGTATTGCTCACTTTTGCGGGGACGGATGCCATCAGCAGTCGGCTTTTCAAACCGGGATTTGAGCGGCTGCGGCCCAGCCACAACCCCGCCCTGGAAGACACCTTGATTTTGCATGAAAATGCCGATGGAACAGTGTACCGCGGAGGACGGTTTGGTTTCGTCTCCTCACACGCTGCAAACACCTTTGGATTGGCCGGCATCGCCTTCCTCATTTTGGGGGGCTCAGCCACCCTGTGGCTGTTTGTTTGGGCAGCAGCCGTAAGCTGGACAAGAATGTATTTGGGCGTTCATTATCCGGCCGATATTGTGTTTGGCGCGGTTTTCGGCATTGGACTCGCCAAGGCCACGCACACCCTTTTTTACCGGATTTTCAAAGCCCAACTCAACGCATGAATCCACTGGCTCCCCTCCTTTTGACGGCGGTCTTTTTAGGCGGCGGATGCGGCTCCGTTGCCCGCCACATTTTTGGTGTTTGGCTCAACGGCAAATCCACCCTTCCCCTCGGCACATTCATGGCCAACATGGCCGCCACCGCCATCTTGGCTTGGGCCACCACAAGGTTGGCCGCCAAATGGCCCGATCAACACACCCTTCAAGCCGCCATCGCCATTGGGTTTTGTGGCGGTTTTAGTACGTTCAGCACATTCAGTGCGGACACCCACAAGCTGATCGCCGAAGGACAATGGACATGGGCCTTGGCCAACGTGATCTTGAGCGTCTTGGGGTGTGTCCTTGTATTTGCCCTCGTCGCTGGCTACATGCGGCGTTAAATTCGGTGCCGAATCCCCTTCTTTCATGTCGACCAAATTTGCCCTCCCACCCTTTCTGCTCCTGTTGCTCGGCCTGTGGACTCCCCCCTCCTTGAACGCCGTTTTGGCACAGCAACCCCTAGGCTTCACGACCGAAAATCAGCCTCCAAAACTGGTGGTGGCCATCACCGTAGACCAAATGCGGGCCGACTACCTGACACGCTATGCCAAGGGCTTTGGAGACGGGGGGTTCAAGCGGTTCTTCAATGAGGGATTTGCCGGGTTGGATCACCACTTTAGCTATGCTCCAACATACACAGGGCCCGGACACGCCAGCATTGCCACCGGAACAACTCCTGCTGTGCACGGCATCATTGGCAACAACTGGTTTTCGCGAGAAACAGGCAGCAAAGTGTATTGCGTAGAAGACACTGCAGTGCAGCCCGTGGGCATGGCCGGCATCGACCCCGGAACAGCAGGACAAATGTCTCCAGGAAAGCTGCACGCCAGCACATGGGCCGACGAATTCAAACTCCACTTCTCCCAGCGAGAAGGTGCCCAACCTAAAGTGATGGGCGCCAGCATGAAAGACCGCGGCGCAATCCTCCCCGCCGGCCACGCTGCCGATGCCGCCTATTGGGTCTCATCCGGTCAGTTTATCAGCAGCACACACTACATGGAGTCCCTTCCCAAATGGGTGCGCCAATTCAACAAATCCAACAACTTGGAGAAGTTGCTCGCCGAGGGTTGGTCCCTCCGAGATGCTCCCGAATCTTATGCGGGCAGTATGGCAGACAATACGCCTTATGAAGGCGTTTGGCGCGGTGGTGAACGTCCGACCTTTCCCTATGATTTGTTGGCCCTCGAGGAAGGCAACGGGGGACAAGACATCATTAAAGGCACACCGCACGGCAATACTTTGCTCGTGGACTTTGCACTCGCCGCAATCGACGCTGAGGAACTGGGTTCCGATGACGTTCCCGATGTCCTCGCGCTGTCCTTCAGCAGCACAGATTATGTAGGCCACAAGTTTGGTGCACATGCGATGGAAACAGAAGACACCTATCGGCGACTAGATGATCAATTGAGCCGCTTATTCGACAGGTTGGACACCCAAATCGGAACCGGACAATGGACCGCCTTTTTGACCGCCGATCATGGCGCCGTCACGGTACCCGGGCTCGAGAAAAATCGGGGCTTGCCTGTGGATTACTGGAACCCTGAGCCCATGAAGGCCGCCGTTTATGCCGCTGTTGCTGCGCGTTTTGGGCGCAGCGACATCATCCGAGAATATGACAACGACCAATTCTTTTTGAACCGGGCTGTTCTCCGCCAAGAAGGCATCGACGCCGACGAAGTCGCCCGGTTTGTCGCCGCCACCGCTGCCGAATTTCCCGAAGTACAAAAGGTCATGACTGCAGCCGACCTGAGGGGAAGTACGTACCTAGAAGGCGCCGAAGCCAACATCCAAAGAGGGTGGCACTCCCTCTACTCGGGCGATGTCATCGTTTTGCTCAAACCCGGATACCTTGAATATAGCCGGACGGGCACAAGCCACGGCAGCCCATACGCCTATGACACCCACGTCCCCTTCCTCATTATGGGACCCGGCGTTCCGCAAGGGGTGACCTATACCCGGACAGAAATCCGAGACATCGCCCCTACGCTTTCTGCATTGTTGGGCTTCCCCCGCCCCAGCGGGTGCACTGGAAAGCCCATGCCAGCCCTTTTCGACTGACCCTATGGACGGCATCCACTACAGCGTTTCGCGTCAAGACCGGCACGAACTCCTGATTCAAGCGCAATTCCCCTGCGGTACCGACCGCGTTCATTTGCCCATGTGGCGTCCTGGCCGCTATGAAAGGGGCGACTTTGGCCGCCTAGTCCGGCGCATGGAACAGTGGGTCGGCAGCGCTTGGCAGCCCTTGCAAAAAGGAAGCCTTCACATGTGGCATTGTCATGCCGATTCAAAGGAAACAGAGCCGGTGACCGTCCGGTACTGCTTCACAGCCGCACGCCTTGACGCCGGGAGCACTTGGTGCGACGACACCTTGTTGTATGTCAATCCTGTCAACTGCCTCGTCTATCATCCCGACCTCACGGAAACCCCCGTTACCGTGAACATGCCCGACATCCCAAACGATTGGCAGGTGGCCACTGCGTTGCTGTCAAGCCGGGCGCCCAACGGCAGGCAACTTCATGCGGAGGGCATGCAGCATCTGATGGACAACCCCTGGATCGCCGCCCCCACAGAAGACCTTTGGCACGGCGAATACACCGTGGCTGAGCACCCCTTCCACGTCCATGTGTGGGGACAACGGCATTTTGACACCGCCGCTTTTGTGGAAGCCCACAGAAAGTTCACCGAAAGCCAAATGGCCGCTTTTGGCTGGCTCCCTGTTCCAGAATACCATTTCCTGTACTTGTTTCCAGAGTTTCAAGCCCGCCATGGCGTTGAGCACGAGGCCTCAACCGTCATCGCTTGGGGGCCGTCCAACGGCATCACGAACGAAGCTGGAGCCCCATCTGCAGGGTATGAAGAGGTGCTGGATATTGCCAGCCATGAACTCGTCCACACTTGGAACGTCAAACGACTGAGACCAAAGGAATGGATGCCTTATGATTTCTCTCAGGCGTCACCAAGCCGAATGGGCTACATCGCAGAAGGCGTGACCACTTATTTGGGCGACATCTTCCTGCTTGAGTCTGGCGTCATTGAAATGGAAGGCTGGCTCCGCCGCTTCGAAAAACTGCTCACCCGGCACCTTTGGAATCCGGGCCGCTTGGAAACTTCCGTCGCCGACAGCAGCTACGACACATGGCTCGATGGTTACGAGATAGGAGTTCCGCACCGCCGCGGTAATATATACGTCGAGGGTGCGGTCCTCGCCTTTCTCTGCGATGTTGCCTTGAACCGCGCTGGTGGAGGATGGCTGGTCGATGCTGTAGCAGAATTGGCGGGGCCACAAGGCCATCGCAGCTTGGACGAAACCACTTGGTGGAAGACGTTAGAACGCCGCGCGGGTCAACGCGGCCCAGAAGGCGCTCAAGAGATCACTGATCTCCGCACGGCATTCTGTGACGGAACAGAAGACACTTGGCCCGCGCTGGTTGACGCGCTACTCCATCAGGGCGTCCAGGCCCTTTTAGAGCCGCACAAAGACCCATTGGCCCGTTGCGGAGCGCTTTGCGGCAAGGGAAGAGAGGGACGAACCGAGGTCAAAGTCTGTTGGCCGGGAAGCCCAGCTTGGAATGTGGGCTTGCGCCGGGGAGATGTGATCCAATCCACCGATGAGCACCAGGGCCAGTTGAACATATCATGGCTCAGGGATGCAGTTCATCCTGAAAAAGACACCGCCGCACTTCCAGAAGGAACGGGCTGCTTTGCCCGTCCAATCCTCTCGGTCTTTCCAGGATAATCAATCGTCCCTTCCGCCCTTCATGGCAAAAGTGACCAGATTGGCCCCCATTTCGAGGGCCCTGCGGCGCACGGCTTCCGGGTCGCGGTGAACAGCATAGTCCTCCCATCCGTCGCCGAGGTCGGACTCTACATCATAATAGCACACCAACCGACCGTCCAACAGCAGGCCAAAACCCTGTGCAGCATCGCCATCGTGCTCGTGGATTTTTGGAGGCCCGTCTTCAAAGTCGAACGCAGCGTGATACACGGGATGCTCAAATGGCAACTCTACCCAGTCGAGGTTTGGAAACACCTTGCCCATCTCTTTGCGCACAAAGACATCCATTCCGTAGTTATCGCTGATGTGCAAGAAACCGCCCGCTTCGAGCCACGTTCTGAGATTCCGAGCCTCCGAAGGACTAAAAACCACATTGCCATGACCTGTCATGTGAACGAAGGGGTAATTGAACAAGGCCGGAGACCCCACTTCAACGTAGGGGACTTCCTCATCAATGCGCGTCCCCAATTGCTCATTACAAAAGGTGACCAAATTGGGGACACTCGTGGGGTTGGAATACCAATCACCACCGCCTTTGTACTGCATGACAGCCAATTGTACCGACTGCGCTTGTAGAGATGGAGCGACAAAAAACAGGCCCGCCATGACCGCCAAGGAAAAAACTTTGAGAGACGTGTAACCCCTTGCGCTTGCGCAGCGTATTGTCCGTCCTCGAAAACCGAGTGCTTGCCCCATGTTGGCGAAGTTAATCCAAACCCCCTGCCCATTGGTAGAACCTGCCGTTCAGGCCGACCGGTTTTATCTATCTTTGCGCACCTTCAAAAACACCTGAACCATGCAGAATAAGAGTGCCGTCTTAATCTTTACGGTGCTGCTCGCATTGGCCACCCTGTACACGTTGAGCTTCAACTACTTCTCAAGTCAGTTTGAGAAAGAGGCACAGCAGCAGGGCGTCTACGAAGCAGAACAAATGCTCGCCGCGGGCACAATCTCCGAGGATGCATTCGATGCCACCGCCGCAGAGGAGGCCAAAACCTACCTCCGTGTAAAGGGTGACTCAGCCATCGTCCCCATTTTTGGAAAGTCCTACAAGGAAGCCAAGGAGCGCGAGCTCAACCTTGGTCTTGACCTCCGTGGTGGCATGAGCGTCACCCTCGAGGTGTCCATTCCAGATTTGTTCATCGCCTTGGCGGATTACAGCACGGAAGATTCGTTCCGTCAATCCATTGCGCAAGCAAAAGCTGCAAGGAGAAGTTCCAATGCAGATTTCGTCACACTCTTTGGACAAGCCTGGGCTGCGAATGGCTCAGAGGGTACACTCTGGCGCATCTTCTACAACATGGAGAGCCCTGACCTCTTCCCACAGAAGAGCACCGATGAAGAGGTCCTCTCCATCCTCCGCGCCGAGGCAGAGACTGCCATCAACAATACCGAGAACATCATCCGAAAGAGGATTGACCAACTCGGTGTGGCGCAACCCAATGTCCAGAAGCTGTCCTTCAGCGGAAGGATTCTGGTCGAATTGCCAGGCATTGATGATCCTGCACGTGCTCGGAAGCAATTGAAGTCCACCGCCAACCTCGAATTCTGGGAAACGTGGTTCAATGACGAAGTCGTGCAGCGCATCGCTGACGCGAATAATGCTGCAGGACGTGCGTTGCGCCCTGACCTTTTTGGCGAAGGTGCTCCAGCTGACAGCACACTCGACACAGAAACCCTTCGGGCAAAGAACCCCCTGTTTGCAGTCATGCAGCCCAACCAGCAAGCCAAGACGAGTATCGTTGGTTTTGCCGTAGAAGCAGATACAGGCAAGGTGAACGATGTCCTCCAAATGCCCGAAGTGCGCACAGCACTCGGCACCGACCTGCGCCTGTTGTGGAGTGCGAAAGCAGAGGGCGGCGTGTCCACCCTTTACGCCATCCAAGACCAGAGCGGTCGTGGAAAGGCCAAGCTTGACGGCAAAAGCATCGTCGATGCCCGCGTGGGATACGACGAAATCGGTGACATTGTCTGCAACATGACGATGAACGGGGAAGGCGCCTCCGTCTGGGGACAGATGACCAAGGCCGCGTCCGCCGACAACAACCGCGCCGTGGCTGTCGTTTTGGACAACCTTGTTTTCTCTGCTCCAAACGTGAACAGTGCCATTTTGAATGGCCGCTCTCAAATCAGCTTTGGTACAGGCCAATCAGCCGAACAGAAGCTCATTGAAGCAGAAGACTTGGCCAGCTTGCTCAAAGCAGGATCACTCCCTGCCCCAGCCCGCATCGTGGACGAGGTCTCTGTTGGACCTCAGCTTGGAGAAGAGAACATCCGTGCCGGCCTGAGCTCTTTCGTTTTTGCGCTGCTCGTGGTTTTGGTCTACATGATCTTCTACTACAGAGGTGCAGGTGTGGTCAGCAACATTGCCTTGATCGCCAACCTCTTCTTCTTGATTGGCGCACTGGCGTCTCTCGGAGCTGCCTTGACCTTGCCTGGAATCGCGGGTATCGTCTTGACCATCGGTATGGCCGTGGACGCGAACGTTTTGATCTATGAGCGCATTCGAGAAGAACTGCGCGCAGGAAAAGGCCTCGCCGGAGCAGTTAAAGAGGGATACAGCAAAGCGTACAGCGCCATTATCGACGCCAACATCACCACGTTGTTGACGGCGATCATCCTCTACAGCTTTGGTAGCGGTGCGATTCGAGGATTCGCGACAACCTTGATCGTCGGTATTTTCACTTCGTTGTTCAGTGCGATTGTCCTGACCCGCTTGGTGTTCTACAGCCGGATGGACAGCAAGAAGGGCATGTCTTTCTCATCCAAGCTGACCGAGAATTGGTTCACCAACACGGCAATACCCTTTATCGCACGTCGCAAGATGGCCTACATCGTGAGTGCACTCGTGATTGCAGGTGGTATGGCCAGCCTTTCCACAAAGGGCCTCAACTATGGCGTTGAATTCTCTGGAGGCACCACGTTTGATGTTTCGTTTTCCGAAACTGTCGATGTGCAGCAAGTCAGGGATGCCTTGAGCGTGGCCTTTACCGAAGAGGGCACACCAGGCAACCCCTTGGTACAAACCAAGGAGAGTGACAGCCAAGTGCGCATCATGTCGAACTACTTAATCGACAGCGAAGCAGATGACCAAGACGAGCGCATACAGCAAGCCTTGGCCGATGGTCTTGGAACGCTGGGCCTCGACTACACGGTAGACCGATACAATAAGGTCGATGGTACCATTAGCGATGATTTCCGCAGAGGTGCTGGAAATGCGACCATCTTCTCGTTGATCGTCATCTTCTTGTACATCTTTATTCGATTCCGAAAGTGGCAATACGGTTTGGGAGCTTTGGTCGCGATGATTCACGATGTTCTGATTGTGCTGTCACTCTTCAGCATTTTCTGGGGCATTCTGCCCTTCACAATGGAAATCGACCAAGCCTTCATCGCTGCCATCCTCACGGTCATTGGTTACTCGATCAACGACACGGTGGTCGTCTTTGACAGAATCCGTGAGTATTTCACCTTGTACGGCAAGAAAAAGGACCGCGAAGAGGTCTTTAATCTGGCTCTGAACAGCACTTTGAGCCGTACGATCAACACCTCTCTGTCCACATTTGTGGTGTTGCTGACCATCTTCCTGTTTGGTGGCGACAACATCAAGGGATTCGTCTTCGCACTGATGATTGGTGTGGTGGTCGGAACATACAGTTCCATCTTCATCGCCACTCCAACTGTTGTGGATTTGAGCCGCGAGAAAGCGCAGTAAAATCAACGCCTTTATATCCTCACGAAAAGCCCTGCCTTGAGCGGGGCTTTTCATTTTGGCCCCGTTTAATTTGTGGACGGAGAGTATAAATAGATAAAAAGCCCGTTGTGACCGACTAAAGATGCTTGGTTATACAGACTTAGGAGTAGTTTGCAAGTGCCAAATTCTGTACCGATGCGCCTCTTCATCGCTTCCCTAGGCTTATGCCTACTCTTCCTCGGGTCATCCACTTTGACCACATGGGCCCAATGCTCTCCAGACACGGAGAACCCGGTTATTTCCGGCATGCCCAACAACATTGTGCTCAGTGCCGACGTCGGTAACTGCGGTGCAACCGCCACTTGGACGGTTCCAACCGCGACAGACAACTGTGCGCTCATGTCCTTTGTGGGCACAGCCTCCCCCGGAGCTTACTTTGCCGTGGGCAACACACTGGTGACCTACACTGCTGTGGACCAAAGCGGAAACTTGTCCGCGAGCAGTTTCCTCATTTCCGTTACAGACGATGAGGACCCCTCTTTTGATGATGTTCCTGGAGACATCACCCAAGCTGCAGACCCCGGCGCTTGCAGCACAGCAGTGTTTTGGCCAGCACTTAGTCCCGTAGACAATTGCGGCATTGCATCTACGTCCAGTTCCCACACATCTGGAGACTCCTTCAGTTTTGGGACAACTACTGTCACGTACAGCACAACAGACGTCAACGGGAGAACAGCCAGTACAAGCTTCAACGTGGTCGTCACGGCAACGGATACAGACAGTGACGGCATTTGCGATGCAGAAGACACAGACGACGACAACGACGGCGTAGCGGATGGCGACGACGACGACTCCACTGATCCTACGGTTTGCGAAGACAGTGACAACGACGGCTGCGACGACTGCAGCATTGGCGTAGACGGTTTCGGGCCATTGGCCGACAACACCCCCGCCAATGATGGCACGGACTCCGACGGAGATGGCTTTTGCGATGGTGGGGACAACTGCTCCAACACAGCAGCTTGCAACTATGCAGATCCTGCCAATTCGGCTTGTCTCCTACTAGATGGTGTTTGTGAGACCTGCTCAGATGGCACTGGAACAGGCACAATCGTGGACAATGATGCCGACGACGATGGAACCTGTGATTCACTAGATGAGTGCCCGAACGATCCCAACAAGGCATTGGCGGGAATCTGCGGTTGTGGCGTTGTTGACACAGACAATGACAATGACGGCCTGTGTGACAGCGATGGGAGCGACAACTGCTATAACACCAGTGCCTGTAATTATGCAGATGTCGGCAACGCAGCCTGTATCATCCCCACCGGATGTGAGACCTGCACCAACAACGACGGAACCGGAGGCGTCAACGCCAATGACGACGATGCTGATGGCACTTGCAACTCTGCAGACGGCTGTCCCAATGACGCTGCCAAAATAGCTCCAGGAACATGTGGCTGTGGCAACGTAGATGTTGATGTTGACAATGACGGCTTGTGTGACAGCGACGGAAGCGACATCTGTTTTAACACCAATGCCTGCAACTATGCAGATGTCAGCAATGCAGCCTGTATTATCCCGTCCGGATGTGAGACCTGCACCAACAATGACGGAACCGGAGGCACAGATGCCAACGACGACGACGCTGATAGCACTTGCAACTCTGCAGACGGCTGTCCCAACGACCCTGCCAAAACAGAACCTGGAATTTGCGGTTGTGGCAATCTAGATGTAGACGCAGACAATGACGGGTTGTGTGACACCGACGCCAGTGACAACTGTTTTGATACCAGCGCCTGTAACTATGCTGAAACCAGCAACGCAGCCTGTATCACTCCAACCGGGTGTGAGACCTGCGCCAACAACGACGGAACCGGTGACGTCATAGTTCTCGACTCAGATGGTGACGGAGAGTGTGACGGCACAGACCTCTGCTCTGACACCAACGCCTGCAACTATGCAGACCCCAGCAACGCAGCCTGTATCGCCGCCACCGGGTGTGAGACCTGCACCAACAATGACGGAACAGGAGGCACAAATGCCAACGACTCGGACTCCGACGGCGTGTGTGACAGCAGTGACCTCTGCTCTGATACCAACGCCTGCAACTACGCAGACCCCAGCAACGCAGCCTGTATCACCGCCACCGGGTGTGAGACCTGCACCAA
>CAJQJX010000091.1 GCA_905478795.1 uncultured Flavobacteriales bacterium | reverse complement strand
TCGCATTGCGGTTTTGAATTGCATGCGGCATCGTCCATGTCCATGCAAGCCCTCGAGGACGAAACCCATTGGGTCATAGCGTCCAATGGTGCAGTGCAGATTGACGGCCTTGGCACTTGGCAGCACCATCAAACCGGATTGCGCCTTCTTGGTGGAGCCACATGGCAGTCCAGCTTGACCGAAACGGTGCGGTTCGACCATACCCATTGGGCGGGCACAGCCGAGGACTCCGTTCTGGTGAGGGGTCCCCTTTGGCTGCATGACCACTCAGCCTCGCACATTGACTTGAGGCATGAAACCGACGAATTCCGCATCGAACACGGCCTGTTTGAGGGAGGCTCCACCCAGCTTTCTCACAACAAAGTGCGCTGGCGGTCGTCTGCCTTTGTAGACCACCCGGTTGACCACCTTGCTTTGGGAGACGAACCGGCGCACCTTATTGAAAACTGTCGATTTGAGGGAGCGCATGCTGGCCTGAGCGCACAAGGGCCCGGCCGGCTCAGGGTGGAGGAATGCGAATTCGATGGCCACGTGACTGCATTGAGGTCCACTGCGGCGCGTTTGGAGCTGGCCTGTTGCGCTTTTGCTTCCAATGACATCGCCGTCCTAGCCAATAAGTCGCTCCTTGTGATGCAACCTGATGGTGGCGGTGGTTGGAACGTCTTCGAAGACAACGACGTCCACATGAAATTCCAGCAGGCCCCTTTTCCAGAGTTGACAGAAGGCGCCAACCACTTTGGAAACCCCTATTCGGGATGGGCGACCGGATCCATCAACACCCCTTGTAATGGAAGCGGATTGGATTGGCTGATCAATGGACAGAGCTGGGACTGGCCAATGGGATGGCCGCAGATACAAAGTGGGCTTTGGGCTTGGAATCCAGATGGTGCTCAAAACTGCCCCATCGCAGCCATAGACATGAACCCGGTCTCGGCCTTGGAATGCGGAGAGGGCCGCAAGCGCATTAGGGAGTGACCCTACTCAATCCGCTATTTCGAAGGTTTCCAGCACCCAGATTTCTCGGGTAATGGAACGGTTGTTCTTGAAGTAGTAGACCCCGTGTTTGGCCACAGTCTTGCGGTAGACATTGACCTCATTTTCTACGCGCACCGTTCGCTCTATGATGAGGGCATTGCCCTCTTCGTAGCTGCGTTCTTCGACGCCATGTCGAATGCCTTCTTTGGCGGGAACCTCCACATAATCTTCAGGGGTTGGTGGGCTGCCGGCATCTTTTTCCTGCACCTTTCTCAAGGCAGCGGCTGAACGAATGGAAGCTTCGCCCGCCGCAAAAACTTTGGCCTGAACATCCTTCCTTTCCAGGCTCTGTATGTCTGACCATCGTTCCAACCGGCGAATGGCCTCACCTTCTCCTACCTTTTTGTAGCGGGCTGCACTGCGTTTAACATCCTCGAAACGCATGATTCGTGCATCTACTGAAGCCATCCTGAGGTCTCGGTTGAAGTCCGCATAGGCCTTGAGCATGCGGTTCAAGGAATCCACAAAAACAGTGTAGCGCTTGGTCCGGTCGGTAAGGCGATCGCGGTTTTGCTGGTCTTTTCTGGTCAATGAAATGAAACGGTCTCGGCGACTCGCATTCCCCATTGCCGTCCAATCCCGCTGCTGCTCATTGTGGCCGGCCACCTTCACTTCCAAATCTTCGACCCTGTTTGTGCGATATCCGGAGACAGCCGTGGTCATTTCCACTTGAGCCTCCGACTTTTCGCGCACATCTGCGTAAGAAGATTGCCGTCGGGTATCGCTGTTGCTCAACCACACTTGGCTCAATTCCGCCTGTTGGTCCGCACGAGCATAGACAGCTTGCCCCCTGGCCCGAATCTCTGATTCGAGGGCATCTCTGTAGTAGGCTTCGGCGTCATCGTCTTCCACATTTTGCATGGCGAGCACATAATTGCGGCTCCGGTCACGTCCAGCCTGTTTCGCCGCTCTTCGCTCTTCGCTTTTGCGCGATTCAGCTTCTAATGCTGAGAGTCTTTCTTCCTCAAGAATTTGCGCCTGCTCCTCTTCCATGGCCGCCGTGGCATCTGCCAAAGCTTTGGCTTCCGCTTCGTTTTCGGCCAAAAGGGCATCTCTGTCCATCTCTAGATTAACGTCTTGACCTTCATCAACGTCCTCTTGCAAAGAAGCCAGACGGCGCAATCTGTTCTTGGGGTACCGTTCGTCCGGACGGAGTTCCAAAGCGGCGGTGTAAGCCCGTTGAGCGCTGGTCCAATCTTCGGCATCAAAGGCTTCGTCACCCAAGCGAATTTGATCCTCGTACTCTCTGTCCAAGGCATCACCCTCTTCGTCCGAATTGCTGGTGACTTCTTCCTTGTCATCGGCACCGAGTTCAACAATGCGTTCTCCTGATTCAACGGCCCGTGTTCGGGGGTAGACCTCATCCGGCATGACTTCTGAAGCCTGCTCATAGAGGGCCTTGGCGCGCACAAAATCTTGACTGTCAAAATTCCGATCGGCCCGTTCAATCAGGTCTTCATACTGTTGCAACCGCCTCTTGTTCTCTTCCGAGGCGGCACCTTCAGCCTTCTTTCTTCGCCGTATTTCGGCGAGTTTGTCTTTTGGCGCACGTTCAGCAGGCTTCAAATCAGATGCACGCTCGAAAGCGGACTGAGCTTCATCCCAAGACGCTTCATCAAATGCCGACTGCCCATCAGCCATCGCTTCTTCGTAGGCTTCATCCTCGCCGGAATCCTCCGCTGCAGCTGATGATGTTGCCGCATCAATTTCTGCCAACAGATCTTTGGGCTCCTGCTCGTCTGGGAGCAACGCACTGGCTGTCTCGAAGGCCGCTCTTGCGGTGGACCAATCCTCCTTCCGAAGCGCCAACTTCCCTTCTCGCATTTGAGCGTCAAACGTCCTTCTCGCCGCTGCTTCTTCCTCGGCAGCCGCCATTTTCTCTTGTGCTTCAGCGAGCATTTGCTCTGCTCGAGCATCACCTGGCAATGCCGTCAATGCCCTGTCAATCCAATTGATGCTTTGCTCCCACCGCCCTCTTCCGAATTCAACTTCGGCCTTGCGCATGTGCTCATCGTATTCCCTGTTAGACGCCGTCTCGGACGCCCCACTGTCTGCTGCCGCCTCCAGCGCATTGTCAATCTCAGCCTGTATGCTTGCCGTATAAGGCAGGTCCCATGAAAGCTGCTCCTTGTCTTCATCGAAAGCCACCTTGCCGATGGGCTGATCCAGGAGCCCCTCATCAAACCCAGGAGGAACCTCAAACATGCTCATCTCTACCGTGAGGTAGAAAGGACGCTCTCGAAAAGCTTCTGGAATACTTGACGTTTGGAGCTCTACTATCCGAGGGCTGAGGTCTCCCAACGTGAACCTCAAACTGTAATCGGCCCCGTGGTCTAACGAAAGGGTGTACTTGCCACTGGAAAGGGTGGATACCGCATCATAAGGCTGGCCATTCTGCAAAACCTCGACCTGGACACCCGCCAGTTTGCGGTTGCTGTCCTTGTCCCGCACGGTGCCATCGACCTCGATGCTCCCTTGACAAAACAGCACAAAGGGCAACATCAAAGCCACCAGTGCAGACCACTGGTGCTTTTGAATTCTGAGTATACTGGGCTTCTTGGCCATCTTTGTTCCTTACAGGTCTGCCTGCTTCGAAGTACGGAAAAACCAACCGACTACTGAAGACTTGAACTGACTGACTTACGCAAAAGTATGCCCATAGGATACTGGGAAAGTGAACATTTGCTCGCTCCGGCCGACTTAACCATCATCGGCGCCGGCATTGTGGGCATGAGTACAGCCCTCCATTACAAGGCCCAACACCCTGCTCAACAGGTAAGAATTCTAGAGCGTGATATGTTGGGAGAAGGCGGCACGACTCGGAATGCAGGCTTTGCCTGCTTTGGCGGACCCGGCGAATGGCTCGACGACCTAAAAGCCATTGGAGCATCAAGATGGCTCGATTTGATCCGAATGCGGGCTGAAGGACTGCGCGCGTTGGTTGAACTTTTAGGTGAAGAAGCCTTGGGACTGGAATGGTCAGGCGGATGGGAACTTTTTGACCGTTCTGAAGCGGGTGTGGCACGTGCCTGTGAAGTCGAACAAGCCCTGCCTGAATTGAATGCCGCTGTGCAACCGCTGATGGCCTCCATTCTGGGCCATCTGGTTCCACACCCAATGGATACTCCCGCACTGGTCCATGCTCCTGAACGCGCAGCACATTTTGAAGCCCATGCTGCCATTCATCTACCATGGGAGGGCATGTTGCACACAGGGCGCATGGTCGCAGCCTTTCATAAAGCCCTTCATGCAGCGGACATACAATGCTTGAATGGCTGCACCGTATCAGCCACAGTACCCCCTGAAGTTGCCGGCGACAACTGGTCCATTCAGACCGCTCGGGGACCTCTTTTGAGCAGGAGCATTGCACTGTGCACCAATGGATTCGCACAGGAAATCCTGCCCATGGCTGCAGTGGTCCCTGCTCCCAACCGGGTTTTGGTGGTGTCGCCCCAGCAGATGCCCCCTGCTGGAGCATACCACATTGAAAATGGCTACCTGTATTTCAGGACTTTGCCTGGCGGACAGGTCTTGTTTGGCGGTGGCCGCCACTTTGGGATTGAACTGCCCCCATTTCCAGACAGTGACAGCGCAGCAGAATCTCGCTGGGACACCTTATTGGAGGAGGCTGCTACCCGTTGGCTGGGCCCCCTTGACGCAGTCTCCCACCGATGGACCGGTTGGCTTGGTGTTGGTGCAGACCGCGAACCTCTATTGGGATCCACCGCCCCAGGATTCCACCATGCGGTCAGGATGGGCGGAATGGGAGTGGCCATGGGGTGTGGCCTTGGGCTACAACTGGCAGGAAACATTGGCCGAGAGACCCGCCCACCACTCCAACAGTAACCTTTTCGGCGAGCGAAGCGTAAGGGGCGATAACAACGCACCATGCTTTTGTCTACTTCCCTCCCCTCCCTTGATTGCAAGCAGTTACTCATGTTTGCTGTCTTGGCCTTGATGTCAGTGCTTCCCGAATTGGCTTTTGGCCAATACACGGACTCCGAAAATGTGACCCATCAGAATTCAGGCATCCATGCTGGGTGGCAAATGGGCCCAGTGGCTTTGCATACTGAGCGCCACCAGTCCTACGGAACCCACAACTTGGGCAACACGGGTTATGGCCAAGCGCTGACCATTCAAACGACCCTAAACGGTCCTTGGGAAATTGAGATGAAAGCTGGACGCAGCGCGGTGGTCATGGACGATGGTTCCATGCGCGGTTGGAAGACTGAAGTACAATCCGGATCTGTCATGGTCAACTGGGTTTGGGAAGCTGCAGGATCACGGCGCGATGCGCACACGCGCTTTGCCACTGTATCCAAGGGCTTTCAGCCTTTCATTGGAATAGGACTGGCCCATGTCGATCACGTCATGAAGCAAGATTTGGAAGACGCCTTGGGAAGGACCTACCACTTGTGGTCAGATGGAACATTGAGGGACCGAGATGAAGCCGGTGACCACGATGGCAATGCCACCATTCTGCGCCGAGATTACACCTACGAAAGCGATGTTGCCAATGCGGAGGGGGTTCAAGGCCCCGGCCGTTCCGTCGCCATTCCCGCACAAATCGGCGTCAGGTTGGACGTGAGTCCCCGGGTGCGTGCACGCATGGGAATTGGCGGTTGGCTTGGCTTAACCGATGCCTTGGACGACCAAGTTTCCGGCCGCATGCTGTCCGGTGATGCGTTGGCCAGTGGTTTCTTTGGACTGGGCATTCGGTTGGGACGACTGAAGTCCAAGCCAGCCTCAGCCCCGGTGATTCCCGGAATTTCCATGGAAGATGCGGCTTTGCTGGCATCGATGGATACAGACCGTGATGGCATCAGCAACCTCCATGACCGCTGCCCAGGCACCGAAGGAGGTGTTGAGGTCGATGCTTCTGGTTGCCCCATCGATTCCGATGGTGACGGATATGCCGATTACAAAGATGCTGAAGTCCACTCCCCGCACATTGATGTGGATGGACGCGGTGTGGCCATTGATCTGAGTGCAAACGCCGATGAAAGTGGTCGCCCAGACAAAACAGGCTGGAACGTCGTCACCGGCAAGGTCACTTCTGACGACCGCACAAGCTATACCCTGAACATCCCCACACCAGAGGAAGGATGGACCCTTGCAGAGCAGCAGACTTTGCTGGCTTTTGCGCATTTGACGGAATCCAACAATGGTATGGAGGTCAAAGTCAGTGCCGACCCTGAGGAAGCTGGCCGTGCCGCGCACGCCGTTCGCGCTGCAGGATTGGAGGCCGAATTGATTGCCCCAGAAGTTGAAGCCACAGACGATCATTCCACGCATGACGCCTCTTCCACAGATCCTGTGGCCGGTCATTTCCGGGTTCAGCTCGGTGCATATCGGACACCGGATCCTACTGCCTTGGATGCCATATTTAATGGCATAGAGGTACTGCGGTTCCAGGGCGAAGACGGCTTGTTGCGGGTGGTCAGCCCTACGTTTGATGAACGCTCAGCGGCTTTGGCCTATAAGGTGCGAATTGCAGCTCAAGGGTTTACTGGTGCTTTTGTAACAGAACATGCCCCTGAAGGCCCATCGCCATCCACAGAGCCCGCTGAGGCTCAAGCAGGGGAGACTGGTGCGGCCCGTCCTCAGTTTGACGCTTCTAAAATTGCGTTCCGCATTCAACTTGGAGCACTGAAGGCCGAGATGGGGGTCGACGCCATGGACGGTCTGCTGGAGTTGGGCGACATTGAACACCGCAGCACCACGGGATGGCACCGTTATCTGCACGGGCGATTTGCCAGCGCAGACGAAGCCAGAAAAGCCCTGCCCATGCTCCAACAAGCTGGGTTTACCGACGCTTTTGTAGTGGGTGATGTTGCGGGACGTATCATCCCGCTTGCGGAAGCAGAGATCTTGCTCAACCAAGATTGACCCCTTGGCGGGCTGCGATCGCTTCGGCAACCCGGATGCCATCCATAGCTGCAGAGGCTATGCCGCCTGCATAACCGGCACCTTCTCCACAAGGAAAGAGTCCCGGGGCGCCTTCCATTTCGAGGGATGCCTTATCGCGCGGCATGCGCACGGGGCTTGAGGTGCGGCTTTCTGGCGCAACCACAATGGCATCAGGGTGAATGTATCCTGGCATCTTGCGATCAAAGTCGCGGATGCCTGCGATTAACCGTTCCACGATGAACGGCGGCAGCAATGCCGTCAAGTCCACTGGAGTCAAACCCGACAAGTAACTGCAAGGAGGCAGGTCCCGCGATGGTCTGCGCGCTACAAAATCACCCAGCCTTTGGGCAGGAGCGCGCTGATCTCCGCCTGCGGCCTCACTGCACGTTCGCTCTACTCCACGCTGGAAGTCGAGGGCCCCCAAAGCCCCTGAGAAACCGTGTGCATCCAAGTCTTCTTCACTGACTGTCGTTACAATGCCGCTGTTGGCCCAAGGATTGTTGCGCCTTGAAGGGCTCCACCCATTGGTGACCACTTCCCCATTCTCTGTGGCACAGGGTGCGATGACCCCGCCCGGGCACATGCAAAAGGAAAACACTCCCCCGCCTTCGGTTTGGGTCACGAGCGAATATGCCGCTGGGGGCAAACCCAGATCATCGGCGACCACATCTCCTCTCAGCCTGTATTGGCGCGCATTGACCCACGACTGGGGATGCTCAATGCGCACACCGAGGGCAAAAGGCTTCCGCTCTACGTTTAATCCGCTGTGGTGCATCCACTCAAAGACATCCCGAGCTCCATGTCCCGTGGCCACAACCACAGCTTCTCCCCGAACCTTTTCATGGGTGGTCACAACGCCAAGCACCCTGCCTGTCTGATCTCGCTCCACTCCAGTCACCCGGCATTTGAAACGCACCTCTCCTCCGCAGGAAATGATGCGTTCGCGCATGGCAGCAATGATCGCTGGGAGTTTGTTTGTGCCAATGTGGGGATGGGTATCGACCAAAATGTCCTGTTCGGCGCCATGCTCTACAAACCAGCCCAGAACCTTGCGCCAGCTCCCTCGTTTCTTTGCCCGGGTGTACAGCTTTCCGTCTGAGTACGTTCCTGCCCCACCTTCGCCAAAGCAGTAATTGGAGTCAGGGTCAACCTCTCCTTTCCTGATCAACTGGACCAAGTCCCGTCTGCGCTCTCGCACCTCCTTGCCCCGCTCGATCACAATGGGTTTGAACCCGAGCTCAATCAGTCGCAAAGCGCAATACAATCCGGCAGGTCCAGCCCCGACAATGACAATCCCTGGAGCCTTAGACACGTCTTGCCACTCTCCATTTTCGCGAGGCACAGCCTTTACATCGATCCCTACAATAAGCTCGACGATGGCCGGTCTGCGCCGGGCATCTAAACTGCGCTTTAGCACGGTAAACTCCTCACATTCAAACCCCTGATCTCGCAATGCAGCCGCAATCGCCTCGTTATTTCGGGACGCTTTTGGAGAAAGACGAACCAGAGCAGTGGCTGCTGCGTGGGGCTCCGAGGAAGGTCCTGATGTGGCGCTGTTCATTTCCAACGGCAAAATACGTCCGATGGCCACTGCGAGGCGGACAAAGGGGCAGTTAGATTTGTGGCAATGGCTCCTACAAAGGTTCCCGAATTGCACATCGAAGACCGTGGCATTGCCCCCGATGTGATGCTTCAGCTGCTCGATCAAATCTTGTTGCCCAGGCTGATCGAAGAAAAAATGCTCAGCCTGCTCCGTCAAGGACGCATCAGCAAATGGTTTTCTGGCATGGGCCAAGAAGCCATTTCAGTGGGATGTGCGGCCGCATTGGACGCCGACGAGGTCATCCTGCCGATGCACAGAAACCTGGGTGTTTTCACAACAAGAAATGTGAGCCTTACCCAGCTTTTTGCCCAGTTTCAGGGCAAGGCTTCGGGCTTTACACAAGGACACGATCGCAGCTTTCACTTTGGTACGATGGACCACCACATCGTGGGCATGATCAGCCACTTGGGGCCACAACTGGGCATCGCCGATGGCATTGCACTCGCGTCCAAAAACCGGGGCAGTGCAAAGGCTACGCTTGTCTTTACAGGTGATGGCGGCACCAGCGAAGGTGACTTTCACGAAGCCCTCAACGTCGCCAGTGTATGGGACCTGCCAGTGCTGTTTTGCATCGAAAGCAATCACTGGGGCCTGTCGACACCGAGCAGCCAACAGTTTAGATGTGCGCAGTTCATTGACAAGGCAGCGGGCTACGGCATTCCGGAAGAAGACGCCATCCGCGTCAACGGCAATGACATTTTGGAGGTCTATGACACCGTGCGCAAAGCAGCGGCCTCCATCCGTGAAAGGCCCCGCCCGATCATGTTGGAGTTCGATACTTTCCGGCGCAGGGGTCACGAGGAAGCGAGCGGCACCAAGTATTATCCCGAAGGCGTCATTGAAGCTTGGGAGCAGCGAGACCCCGTGGACCGCTACGTGGAGTTTCTGATTCGTGAAGGACACATCACCTCAGAAGAGGTAGACGGCCGCAAGTCGGACATTCAAAAGGCCATCGCGACGGCCCTCAAAGCCGCAGAGTCTGAGCCTGAGGTTGTCGCAGACGCTGACCATGAGATCGAACGCTTGTTCCGACGGGACGCCCCTGCACTCCGCGCTCCAGGGACCGAGTCCAAGGAATTGAGGTTCATTGACGCGATTTCGGAGGGGTTGTCTGCTGCGATGGAGCGACACGACAACCTCGTACTGATGGGGCAAGACATTGGCCATTACGGCGGTGTTTTCAAGGTCACCGACGGATTCGTCGACCGCTTTGGCGAGGACCGGGTGCGCAACACGCCCCTCTGCGAGAGCGCCATTATTGGATCTGGTCTCGGTCTCTCGATTGCTGGAATGAAAGCCATGGTCGAGATGCAATTCGCTGACTTTGTGACTTGCGGATTCAACCAAATCGTCAACAACCTCGCAAAACTCCATTGGCGATGGGGACAACATGCCGATGTGGTCGTGCGCATGCCCACGGGAGGCGGTGTTGCAGCCGGCCCCTTTCACAGCCAATCCAACGAAGCTTGGTTCTTCCACGTCCCGGGCTTGATGATTGCTTACCCGGCCTTTCCAGAGGACGCCAAGGGCCTGCTCGCTACCGCCTTTGACACGCCCAACCCTGTTTTGTTCTTTGAGCACAAAGCACTCTATCGCAGCTTGAGTGGAGACGTTCCCACGAACGACTACAGCCTTCCGTTCGGGAAGGCCCGGCTCATTGGCTCTGCAGATGATGCGCTGATTGTGACCTATGGCATGGGTGTCCACTGGGCGCTGGAAGAAGCCGACCGGTATCGTGAAGAAGGCTTGGGAAAGGTGGGGGTCTTGGATTTGCGGACGCTCGCACCTTTGGACTGGGATGCGGTTTTTGAAGCCTCTACACAAGCTGGACGGGTTCTGGTCTTACACGAGGACAGCCTCACGGGTGGCATTGGTGCCGAGATCGCTTCCCGGATACAGGAATCGTGCTTTGTCCACCTCGACGCTCCGGTATCGAGGGTGGCATCATTGGACACCCCCATCCCCTTTGCCCCTAGCCTCGAAGCCGAATACCTGCCCCGCAAACGACTCGGCGAGGCCCTGGACAGGCTGATGGCATTCTGAAGCCTTCTTTTCCACAAGACACGCACATCGCGTGATGGTGTTTAACTCCATGCTACTTTGACAGCATGGCAAGCGGCGAAACAGTACGGGCGATTCGAAGTGTGCTCTTCGACGTACTCGAGAAATGTGCCCGCCACATGGACGACACACCAAACAATCGGTCGTTTCAGCCTGTGGCGTATGCGGTGCACGCTGCCATGGAAGATTTTGAGCGGCAATTCGCCCAGGCTAGCCTCGATGAAAAACACCAAGAACAACTGTTCATACGCGCCCAAGACATGGCACTGGAATGGTTGCTGACCATTCAGGACCTCCAGCGTGAGGCTTCTTTGCCGGAAGGGTTGGAAACTTTGCCCACTTGGGACGGCAGTCCCCAAGGCACAGGGGAAGTCCCCAAAACCACTTAATCAGCGGCGGCGCATTACCTGTTGGGGATTGTTGACCATCTGCTCAATCGTGCGGATGTCCCCTTTCAACATGCCTTTCTTGTCCAAACGTTTGGCCTGAACGATGAGTGCTTTTGCCTCTTTGGTGCGGCGCTTTGAACTCTGAATGGCCGCAAGGTTCAGCATGACTGCCGCCTTTTCTTCATCCCGCTTCAAGCCCACTTCCAAAGCGGTGCGAAACGCTTTTTCTGCCTCGGGCAGGCTAGACTCAAGCAACAAGTTCCCTTGGAGAAACCAATACTGACCGCGGTTGCGGGGCCACAAGTGCTTTGGATTGATTCCTCCCAGAATTTCTCGCGCCTTGTCCATTTTTTGTTGCTGAATCCGAAAAGCCACCATCACCATGCGCAAACTGCGCGCCGCGCTCAATCCAAAAGCAACGGCGAGCAACACCATGCCGATGCCACTCCCGGTATAACCCGTCATAAAGCATTGGATGGCGTAAGCCAAGGCACCAACGGCCAAGGCAATCTTGAGAATACGGGAGTCGAATGGGAGGCGCATGATGAGCGGGGTACTTACAGCGTTGATGACCAAGTGCGAAACTAACGCGCCTGCAGCAGAGATGGCATAAATTTGCAGCTTAGGAGTGCACCAAAAATGAACGTCATCCGTTTCCGCGTCATCATCGACATCGAAGAAGACGTCTTCCGAGACATTGTCATCGGCAAATCAGCTCCGCTCGAGGACTTGCACCGCGGCATTCTCGCTGCTTTTGATTTCGGTGAAGGTGAGATGGCTTCGTTTTTTCAGTCTGATGAAGATTGGGGGCGCGGCCGCGAAGTGCCCTTGATGGATATGGGAACCGATGACTCCGGCAACCCCTACCCTTCGATGCGCACGGTTTCGATAGGCGATATGGTGGCCGCCGACAACGACCGGATGGTATACGTCTATGACTTCCTGAGGATGTGGTGCTTTTATGTTGAAGTCGTGGGCATGGAGGATGGAGATGTTCCAGAATACCCCCTGCTGGCCGAGGAGTTTGGAAAAGCCCCAGATCAGTTCTCCAAAGAAGTGGACCTATTGGATGGTTTGGTGGAAGAGCCTGCTGAAGACGATGGTCCTCTTAAGACGGGCGACCCGGAGTTGGATGCCTACCTGAATGATGAAGAGGACGACGAAGACGATGGCCCCAGCTTCACTTCTCTCGACGACCTGGACGAAGCAGCGTATTGAATTCGGACAAAGGCGACATCCAACAGCGGGGCGACGCGCCGCTTCTCATTTCGATTGTAGGGCCCACTGCAGTGGGCAAAACCGGCCTATCCATCGCATTGGCCAAAGCTTTGAGTGCTGAAATCGTCTCGGCAGACAGCAGGCAATTCTACCGCGGCATCCCCATTGGAACGGCCCAGCCTACCGCTCAAGAACGCACCGAGGCCCCCCATCACTTTGTGGACTTTCTCTCCCTCGAAGAAGAATACAGCGCTGGTCGGTTTGCTGCAGAGGCTGTCGATTGGCTGCAAGGTCATTTCGACGAGCGCGCAAGCCAAGGTCTTCAGCCCGTGGCCATCATGGTGGGCGGCAGTGGATTGTACACCCAAGCTGTTCAGGATGGATTTGATGACATCCCTGCCGACCCCGCCATACGAGCGGCCCTGAATGCACAACATGCCTCTGAGGGCTTGCTTCCGCTCCTCGAAGAACTCGCACGTCTGGACCCTGAACACCGCAAGACTGTAGACCCGGCCAACCCCCACAGGGTGATCCGGGCTTTGGAAGTATGCCGATCCTCGGGACAGACCTACACCGCTCTCAGAAAACAGCATTCCGAGAAGCGACAGTGCCTTGCAGGAGGCTGGTCCCGCTCAGAAGGTCGCCCTTGGGACACCCTCACGATTGGCTTGGGTGCACCGCGTGAATTCTTGCACAGCCGAATCAATGTGCGTACTGAACAGATGATAGAAAACGGCTGGCTTGAAGAAGCCCGACAGGTCATGCACATGCGGCATGTCAACGCGCTGAGAACCGTGGGCTACCCTCCGCTGTTTGAAGTACTCGAGGGCAGCATGGAGATGGATACAGCAATACGCAGAATACAAGAAACCACCCGGCAATTTGCGCGGAGACAACTGACCTGGTTCCACCGTCAGCCCTGTGTTCATTGGGTAGATGCCCGCCACCCCGAACAGGCTGAAGAACTGGTCCAGAATTTTTTGCGAGATGGCCGAATCTAAGGCTCCGCAGGGCCCGCCAAGGGGACTGGTTGGATTTGACGACCAGACCGTCAACGATCTTGAATTCAGCACCATACGGCAACTGCTGGAAGACCACTGCACTTCGGACGCTGCACGCAGAAAGGCCCAGACTTTGGAGCCCAGTGCGCACCGGCCTACAGTGACCTCAGCGCTCCAATCCACCGATGAACTCAGGCGCATCCGCGTCGAAGGGCACACCTTCCCGACCCTCGTTTTTGAGGAAATCCGTGGGGAAATCAAACTGCTCGAAGTCTCGGGATCCGCCCTCACAGAAGCCGGGTTTATGCGGGTTTTGCAAAGCACACGTTTGGTCAATGACATTGTGGGTGCCCTCCACGGCCGCGAACGCGCCTTTCCACGCCTGTGTGGCATGCTGGGAACCGTGAGCGAGAACAAGGAGATTGTCAAGGAAATTGAGGCCGTATTTGACCCCAAAGGCGGGGTCCGAAGCCAAGCATCTGCCGACTTAGGGCGCATCCGCATCAACATACAGACGGCACGGCGACAAGTCAACCGCCTGTTTGACAAAGCCATGCGTTCGTGTGCCAAACAGGGCTGGCTCTCCGATACCGCTGAAGGCTACTTGAACGAGCGGCGCGTCCTCGCGGTGGCGAGCACCCACAAAAGAAAAGTCCGCGGGTCTGCACTGGGCACCTCCAAAACAGGGTCGGTCACCTTTATTGAACCCGCGGACTGCCATCAAGTCAACCATGAATTGGAAATGCTCCGCGACGATGAGCGCCGAGAAATTGTGCGCATTCTTCGGGATTTGACCCAACGCATTCGCAAACACACCCCACTCATCAAGGCCCAACAGCGCCTGCTCGTGCGATTGGATTTTATTCAAGCCAAGGTCAAACTGGCCCTGTCTATGGATGCGAGCATGCCGCACATCGTGAAGGATTTGCGCATGGATTTGCTCAAGGCTCACCACCCTTTGTTGATGCTTGCCCACCGAGGCAAGGGATTGCCCGTCGAACCCCAGCACCTTACCCTCCATGAGGGACGCAGGATGTTGATCATCAGTGGCCCCAACGCCGGCGGCAAGTCCATCACACTCAAAATGGTGGGCCTGCTTCAAGCCATGGTCCAAAGTGGGCTCCTTGTCCCTGTGCACCCCGACAGCGCCTTTGGCTTGTTTAAACAAATCCTGACCGACATCGGAGACAACCAAAGCATTGAGAACCAACTCTCCACATACAGCTACCGGCTCAATAGGATGAAAGGATTCCTCCATGGAGCGGGGCGCAACAGCTTGCTGCTGTTGGATGAGTTTGGTACCGGAAGTGACCCAGAACTCGGTGGTGCCCTGGCCGAGGTGTTTTTTGAAGAGCTCTACGAGAAGGGCGTATTCGGTGTGATCACCACCCATTACGCCAACATCAAAACACGCGCCACCCAAATGCCAGAGGCCATCAATGGCAGCATGCTGTTTGATGCCGAAACCCTCTCGCCAACCTACCATTTGGACCTGGGACATCCCGGCAGCTCATTCACCTTTGAGGTGGCCGAACTCAATGGCATTCCCGCCGACATCATCGATCGCGCCAAGCAGAAGCTCGACCCGCGAAAAGTGAAGCTCGATGGGCTAATCGCTTCCTTACAGAAGGAAAAAACCCGGCACGTCAAAATCACGGACCGCCAGCTACAAGCCGAGCATGCCGCCTCCGAAGCCAAGCGATCATTTGAGGAGCGTGCAGCGCGCCTCGAGGAGCGTCAAGAGTCGGTGCAGCGGGTGGGGAAAGATCAGAATGACGCCCTGGTGCGCGGAAAAAAACTGCAACAGTTCATCGACCGGTTCACTTCGGGACAATCCAACAAGCCCCTCCTTGAAGACATCCGAAAATACCTCTCTGTAGAGGCCACTAAGCAAACGGAGAAGGCCGACGCAGCAGCACGGAAGAAGGAGGCCGCGCAACAGCGTAAGAAGTCCAAGCGCACCAAACAGCATACCGACCGTATCGTGGTGGGCAGCACCGTGCGCCTCAAAGAAGGGCGACAACGGGGTGAAGTGCTCGCAGTCAAAGGCAAAAAGGCCACCGTAGCCTTCGGGGAATTCCGAACCCGTGTTGAATTGGAAGATCTGGTCTGGGTAAGGTGATCAATCCAAGATGACCCTTCGGGTGACCTGAGATCCATCCGCCATCACGACGGTGACCAAGACCATGCCCCTTGGCCAGCCTCCTACCTCCAAAGCAGTGGCCCCACCCCACCATGAAGCCGTGTGTAGCTCCCGACCGGAAGCATCGCGCACCACGACTTGAGCCGCACCCGTCCATTCGCCACGGGGCCAACGGAGGTACAACACGTCCCTGGCTGGGTTGGGTTGAATGCGCAAGTCACGGGCCAATGACATCTGCGCCACATCGGCGACATTTTCACAGGCTTGAGCCGGTCCACAAGGGACGGCCGCGTCGAAGTTGGGGTATGCGCCGTGCAAAAGCGTTGCTCCAGTTTGCTCGGAATCCAGCCACAGATTCAACTTCTCGTCCGAAGGGTTGGGATTGTCGTCCCAGTGGTACGACATCTTCCCATAGTAATCCGGCTCATCGGGTCCTGTACCCTGTCCCACGCCATTGTTCGTGCACGCAGAGAGGCCGGCCGAAAGGGTTCCTATGGAGAGGCCTTCTTCATTAAAGAGGTGCGATCCGGATGAACCGCCTTCTGTCACACCATGGTTGGTGATGGTTTCGACCCAATACACCCGCCAATGGGAGCCGAATGAGCCCAAGCTGATGCTCGATGTGTTTTGGGTGAAGGTGCTGACCTTTTTGACATCACCGGAAGGGTGGTGAATGCCAACCCCACTGTTTGAACCAGATCCACTGGCATCCCAGCCTGCGTAATAGACATCCCAGCTAGAAGGAATCTCATCTTCCACTTCCACCAAAAGAAAATCCGAACCGTCAAAATTGTTGCCTTGGATATCGTCCGAATCGGCCAAACGAATCACACCCGTCCTGCGGCGGTTCAAAAAGCCGTTTCCTTCGCCACACTCTGGACGCTCGTAGTTGTAGTACACCTTAAGCAGGGCGAACTCATCATCGGTGACTTCGCTGGCACAGTGCAAGGCCGTCAGCATATACTGTCGGCAGTCGAGCGATGTGGTATTCACCATGGCTCCCGAGCAGAGGTAGGACCCGCCACTCTCAATGATAGAAAGGCGAACAGTGGCATCTCTTTGGCACTCCCACCCTACAATCTCTGGACATGCCACATCGACTTCGCAAGGCTGACTGCCTCCGCGCGCGCCGTCTACATCGCGGAACAAACCGGCCGCACCCTCGATGTGCAAGTGCACCTGTTCTGCGGCCCCAGGAGGCAAAGTCAAACGCAGCACCGCCACTTCTCCAGGGACATCGCCTGTGGCCAACCGGCCGTGCCCGTCATTGTCCCTGAAATCATATGGCCCCTCCTGCCAAGTGCCGTCTTCATTGGTGACCCACATTTGGACCCCTGCAGGCAGATGGAAATCGTCGAAATGCACCGCAACTCCCACCGCGTCCGGCACGCGAATCGAAACGACATGCAGGTCAGAAAAGGACTGAGGCTCCAAGGCTGCAGCAAAAGGCACGACAATGCCATAAAGGTGCTTGCCCAAGGTTGCCTCTTCTTTTTCAGCGCGCTCCCATGCTTGTTCCAAGTCCAAAGCTGGAAGTATCACTTCATCGCCTGTCGCCGTGAGCAAAGGGTTCGGACAAGGCTGGGATTCCGTCTGGCCCCAAACCGACGCAGAAAACAGGATGAAGAATGCGGACAGCAGCCCGCGCGTAGCGTTTGAATTCAACATGATCTAGCAGGTTTGAAGAGCGATTGGCACGCTGGCTTCTTTTGGCAAGATAAACGCACCAATCCCGGCCACCCATTTTTTTGGCATTTCAAACCACCTCAAGGGACTGAGCCGCCCAACCTCGCCCCTATCTTGCGAGCATGAGGATAAACGCCAGAAAAACGGCTTGGACACCATGGATCATGGCCAGTTTTATGCTGCTCGCCATTTCTCCACTATCGGCCCAAAAAACGGTACAAGATCAAGGGGAGAAATTCAACACGCTGCTCTACTACATGAACCGCATGTATGTGGACTCAGTGGACCTTGATGGATTGGTCGAAACGGCCATTCGCGGTATGTTGGAAGAGCTTGACCCGCATTCGGTGTACATCCCTTCCGAAGACTTGCAGCAGGCCGATGAGCCACTCAACGGAAAGTTCGAAGGCATCGGCGTCCGTTTCAACATCATGAAGGACACCATCATGGTCGTATCGACCATTGCTGGCGGACCCAGTGAGCGCCTCGGTATCCTTTCTGGTGACCGGATCGTCGAAGTCGATGGAGAGGTTGTTGCCGGCGTTGGCATCCGCAACAAAGGGGTCATGGAGAAGCTCAAAGGTCCCAAGGGGACCCATGTGGATGTCGGCATTAAACGCAGCAAGGTCGATGGGCTGATTTATTTTGACATTGAGCGCGACAAAATCCCGATTTACAGTGTGGATGCGTCCTACATGGTGGACAGCCGCATTGGCTACATCAAAGTCAACCGGTTCTCCAAGGAGACGATGACCGAGCTCCTCGAGGCCTTGGATGCCCTGCAATCCGATGGCATGAAAGACTTGATCTTGGACCTCCAGGGAAATGGTGGCGGTATGCTGAACACCGCCATTGCCATGGGCGACGAATTCATCTCGGGTGACCGGCTTATTGTTTACACCGATGGCCGGGCTTTCCCCAGGGAAGACCGCATCGCAGAGAAAACAGGACAGTTTGAAAAAGGCCGTTTGGTGGTGTTGGTCGATGAGTCCAGTGCCTCTGCCAGTGAAATCGTAAGCGGCGCCATTCAAGACTGGGATCGCGGGTTGATTGTGGGCCGCAGGACTTTTGGAAAAGGACTCGTTCAGAGGCCCGTGCGCTTGCCCGATGGCAGTGCCGTTCGCTTAACGGTTCAACAATACTTCACCCCGTCCGGGCGCTGCATACAGAAGCCCTACGAAGATGGCGTGGACGCATACCGCCGCGAGAAATACGAACGCTTTGAAAAGGGCGAGTTGATGTCATTGGACAGCTTGGACCTCCCAGATAGCTTGCGTTACAGCACGCTCATTATGAACCGCACCGTCTATGGCGGCGGAGGCATCTTACCCGATGTTTTTGTGCCCATTGACACCTCTATGAACAGCGTCTACTTCACCGACCTCTTGCGCAAAGGCCTCTTTAACAGAGCCGTGCTCGAGTTTGTCGATGCCGATCGGAAAGCGCTAGAGCGTTCACTTTCAGACAAGGAATCTTTTGTCCAAGATTATGTCTTGAGTCCAGCATTGCTCGATCAGCTGGTGGCCTTGGGCGAAGCGGAAGACATCCCATTTGTCGAAGAAGATTGGAATACGAGTCTGCCGGCCATCACCCTTCGACTGAAGGCCATACTGGGGCGCAACATGTTTGACACCGCCACTTTCTACGAAGTCTTCAATCCCATCAATCCCGTGTATCAACGTGGCATTGAAGTGCTCAAGGATGGGACTTACAAGGATTCAGGCATCGGCAACCGATAATTCACGCCGACAACCGGAACAACCTGTTTCCTTTTTTCGCGGCCTTGAGCGCAAGGCATTAATTTTGTAGCATACGACAACCCACACAATGAACATCCAACGTACCCTGGCCACGTTTGCCATCCCCATGCTGCTCGTCGCCTGTTCAAGCGAGAATGGAGACGCAGGAGAAAATGCAGCTCCAGCAGCAACCACAGAGGCGGCAGCTGAGACTGCGGCCCCAGAAGCCAAAATGGACCCCGCAGCCGACGCTGCAGAGGCCCCCGTTGAAGCTGGTCCTTCCACCTCTATTTCCTTCGCGGAGAACGCGTGGGATTTCGGCACCATCGATGAAGGTGATGCTGTCACGCACATTTTCAAGTTCACCAACACCGGTGACAACCCACTCATCATTGACCGTTGCAAGGGATCTTGCGGCTGCACTGTACCCCAGTGCCCCAAGGAGCCTATCGCTCCTGGAGAAGTCGGTGAGATTGAAGTCAAGTTCAACTCCAAGGGAAAGAAGAACAAGCAGACCAAGACGGTAACGATCAATGCGAACACTGTGCCTGAGCAGACGCGCATTACGATCTCTGCCAACGTTACTCCCGCTCCCGTTGAGGACGGAGCTGGTAAGTAATCCTTGACATAACCGATCAAAAAAGGCCCTCTATCGAGGGCCTTTTTTTGTGGGACAAACTCTGAAATAGACCAACACCGCATGATGCAGATCTGGCCGTTTCACTCATTGCAAGAGGCCATCGATTGCGTCGGCCAAATGGCGGTCTTTGTCCGTGACGACCCTACCTGCATCATGGGTGTGCAGCTCAATGCGCACATAGCTGTACTCATTGTGAAAGGTGGGATGGTGGGCATGCTTTTCGGCCAGAAAAGCCACACGGGTCATAAACGTGAATGCTTCTTGGAAGTCCTTAAACCGAAATTCCCGCACCAGGCGATTGTCCTTCTCTAGCCACATTTTTTGAGCTTTATTCCGTGAAAGTAGCCCGGAGAGCCGGGAATTGAACGCGTTCGACGAATTTCGCGTTCATGCCTACATCCAATGCCACACCGGGCCACCCATCCCCCATTGGTTTTGCACCGCCATTTATAGACGAGGCTGCCATTGCTGCAGTGGAGCGCGTGCTGCGCTCAGGCTGGATCACAACCGGTCCTGAAACCGCGGCTTTTGAGCAAGAGCTGGCCCAATTTGTAGGCGCCCCTCATGTGGTGTGTGGAGGGTCGTGGACAGGCCTTGCCGGCGTTGTGCTGGATTGGTTTGGCGTTGGACCTGGAGACGAGGTCATCTTGCCGGCCTATACGTACTGCGCGACGGCCAACGTCGTGCTGCACAGAGGTGCCAAGCCCGTCTTGGTGGACCTGCCTGGCACGGCAGACAGAGACGGACTCAACATTACGTGGGACCAAGTGGCGCCCCTGCTCAACCACCGCACCAAGGTGGTTATGCCCGTTGACATCGGTGGATGGCCGGTGCAGTGTGGCGAATGGGCAACACGGTTGTCGGAATGGGCCAGCAACCATGGGTTTGAGGGCGACCATCCTATGCAAGCTGCACTGGGAAGGCCATTGCTACTTTCAGATGCAGCGCATTCATTGGGAGGCACAACAGGAGGCCAGCCCGTTGGCGCCGCTGCCGATATCAGCATCTTCTCCTTTCATGCGGTCAAGAACATCACAACCGCTGAAGGGGGTGCTGCAGCCCTTGCGCTCCCGCCGCCTTTCGACAATGCAGAGGTATACCGAACGCTGCGGTCACATTGCCTGCATGGCCAATCCAAGGATGCGGCGGCGAAATTCAACAGCAAGGGCAAAGGCAATTGGCGGTATGACGTCACCCATCCTGGTTTCAAATGCAACATGACCGATATCCAAGCCGCCATGGGACGGGTGGCACTGGAACGGTACCCTGCTGACCTCGCTTACCGGGCCCAACTCGCCGATCGATACGATGAACGGCTGAACGCCCTGGGCTTGGTCGAACTTCCCAAGCGCAGTGGCGCCATGCGTAAGACTGCCGATCACCTCTACATCGTTCAATTGAAAGAGGGGTTCGTTCCCTATCGGGATGCCCTCATCGAGGCCCTCTCTGCTCAAGACATTGCAACCAATGTCCACTTCCCGCCCTTGCCCTTGCTCACCGCTTATGCGGAACGGGGGGCCAAGCGTGAC
>CAJQJX010000090.1 GCA_905478795.1 uncultured Flavobacteriales bacterium | reverse complement strand
AGGCCTCGGGTTGATAGTAGTCGTAATAGCTCACGAAATACTCGACGAGGTTGTCCGGAAAGAACTCTTTAAACTCGCTATATAGCTGTGAGGCCAATGTTTTGTTGTGGCTCAAAACCAACGTCGGACGCTGTGTGCGCTCAATCACATTGGCCATCGAAAAGGTCTTTCCCGATCCGGTGACCCCGAGCAAAGTTTGGTGGCGGATTCCGCCCTCCACCCCTTCGACCAGTTGGCGGATGGCCTCAGGTTGATCGCCCTTGGGCTCGAATTTGCTGTGGAGTTTAAATGCACTCATGGTCGGGCACAAAAAAAGGGGGCATTGCCCCCTTTTTCCATGAAAAGTCCTCGAAAGGACCGAATGTTATTCTGCAACGACCTCAAAAGAGATTTCTACAATCACTTCTTTGTGCAGCTTCACCTTCGCGGTGTAGGCACCCAAGTCACGGATGACATCGTCACCCAGAATGATGTTTTTGCGGTCAACAGTGTGTCCAGCCTTGGACAAGGCATCAGCCAATTGAATGTTGTTGACAGAGCCAAAGATTTTTCCGCTTTCTCCAGCTTTCGCTCCAATCTTCAATGACACACCAGCGATCTTCTCGCCGATGGCCTTTGCATCTTCCAAGGCCTTAACGGCTTTGTGAGACTGCTGGCGCAGTGTTTCGGCCACCACCTTGCGGGCACTTTCCGTCGCGACGGCAGCAAGCCCTTGTGGGATCAAGTAATTCCGGGCGTACCCGTTCTTGACATTAACGATATCGTGCTTCGCACCGAGGCGGTCGACATCCTGCTTGAGAATCACATCCATAGCGCAGTGAATTAGCCTGCTGCTTAATGCAGCTGGTCAGCGAGGTAAGGAAGCAAAGCGATGTGGCGGGCCTTTTTAATGGCTTTGCCTACGCGACGCTGGTATTTGAGGCTGGTTCCGGTCAAGCGGCGGGGCAAAATCTTACCCTGCTCATTGATCAGCATCAGCAGAAAATCGGGGTCTTTGTAGTCGATGTACTTGAAGCCCTTCTCACGGAAGCGGCAGTACCGTTCGCTCTTCGTGTCGATGGCGATCGGGTTCAGGTAACGGACGTTTTTGTTGTCGGCCATGATCGTTAAATCTTGTGCGTTCAGGCTTTGGTTTCGGTTCCAGCAGCGGTCTGCTTAGGCTTCTCGCGGCGATCCGTTTCACGGTCGCGGCGGCCTTCTGCATATTCGATGTGGAACTTGTCCATCCGCGTCGTCAAGAAGCGGATGACCCGCTCATCCCGGCGGAATTCGGTTTCGAAGGGCAGAATCACGGAAGCGTCAGCTTCAAACTCCATCAAATAGTAGAAGCCCGTAGACTTCTTCTGGATGGGGTAGGCAAGCTTGCGCATGCCCCAATTCTCCTCATGGGTGATCTTGGCTCCCTTGTCTTTAAGGAGGTCCTTGTACTTCTTGATCACGTCCTTGGTCTGCTCGTCAGACAGGACTGGCGTGATGATGAAGACAGTTTCGTATCGATTCCGGGTCATTATGCTTGTCGCAAAGGGGGCGCAAATCTACGCGAAATGCCGGTGTATCACAATAGGTAAGCCGAGGATTCTTCACATCGGCCTCGACGCGGGCAAAATGTGGGCCTCCTGTGCAAAATTGAAACACCGATGTTCGGCCTGCAATCCCCACCTTTGAAACATGGCTGAGGGCAACTCTTTCCTCGTTTCCGCAAGGAAGTATAGACCGACCACATGGGAGACCGTAGTGGGGCAGCGGTCCATTACTGACACTTTGCGCCACAGTATAGAAAGTGGTCAGATTGCTCAAGCGTACTTGTTCTGTGGTCCTCGTGGTGTAGGAAAGACCACCTGTGCGCGAATTTTTGCCAACGCCATCAACGGTTTTACGACAGAACAGGCGGAGCGCAGTTTTAATGTCTTCGAATTGGACGCCGCGTCAAACAACGGGGTCGAGCATATCCGGAGCATCATTGATCAGGTGCGCATCCCTCCTCAAGACGGCGAATACAAAGTTTATGTCATCGATGAGGTGCATATGCTGTCGAAGGATGCTTTTAATGCCTTCCTCAAAACACTCGAGGAGCCACCACGTCATGCCGTTTTTATTCTAGCGACGACGGAAAAGCACAAGATTCTCCCCACGATTCTCTCTCGTTGCCAGATTTATGACTTCCGCAGGATCACCACACGTGACATTGCAGAGCACCTGGCCTATGTCGCGGGTCAAGAGGGGGTGAACGCTGAGACAGAGGCATTGAATGTCATTGCACAGCGTGCAGACGGCGCGATGCGCGATGCGCTCAGCATCTTCGACCAGATGGTCGCTTCATCCAGCCATGGGGTCACTTATGAAGCAGTGACCCGGCACTTGAATGTGTTGGGGCATGACGTTTACTTCAATATTGTCGATGCCGCTCAAGAGGGTCGGATAGGAGACATGTTGCTCCAGCTTGAAGAAGTCGTGGCGGCAGGTTTTGACGCCCACCATTTTGTGACAGGATTGGGGCAGCACTTGCGCAACTTAATGGTGTGCAAGGACGAGGCTACGCTCGGTCTGATGGAGGCTGGAGAGTCGGTTGTGGGAAGGTTCAGTGAGCAAGCCAAACGGTGTGGCTTGCACTTTTTAGTCGGGGCCATAGGCCAGGCCAATGAGGCGGACCAGCAGTATCGCATATCCCGACATCCGAGACTACTGGTTGAACTGATGCTGATGCGCATCGGGTCCCTCGAAGCGGTCAGCGCGGAGGGGGCAAAAAAAAAATAAGCTCGTTTCCATCTTAGGATGGGGTGTGGATTTGCCTCAAGGAGGTCAGGTCGTTCCCGTGGTCGAAGAGCCGCCAGCGCCAGTTCCTTCTGCCCACATCGAAGCAGTGTCTCCTGTCGTTGAAGCGGTGCAAGAATCGCCACCTTTAGAAGGTCGCGATCAGGGCCCAGAGGAGGCAGACGCTCCAGTCTCGGCTCCTGAAGTAGAACAAGCGGAGCCGCAGTTTTTAGAAGAGGAATCCGTTCAGGCCGAAGTGCCAAAGGAGGTGCAGGAAGTCAACCCCGTTGCAGAACCGGAGATCGACGCAGATTTGGCGACGACCTTGGGTCGGCCCAAGGTGTCACATGAGACCACTGGAAAATTGGGCGCTTTGTTGGCTGGCAGGAGCATGTTGGTCCCTGGAGCTGTGACCGGTGACGAGGTCGAGGGGGATGGTCTTTCCGACACTTCGAAGTTGCAGAACGCCTATGATCAAGATCGGGTGATGAAGGCGTGGGCAGATTTGATTCTAGACCTCAGGGAAAAGAACAAGATGGGTATGGCGGCCACCTTGGCGACAGGAGGTTTGACTTTCGAAGACCCCGTATTGAAATTGGTCGTGGCCAACAGCATTCAATACGAGGAGCTGAAGGAAAGCGCCACCGAGCTGCTTCACTTCATCAGGGTGAGGGTAGGCAATGGCAAAATTGCCTTTGAAGTAGAGGTTGGAGAAGAGGTGGCCGCACCCAAGTTCTTGACGCCCAAGGACCGTTATCAGCACTGGGCAGCCGACAATCCTGCTGTAGAAGAGCTCCGAATTCGTCTGGATCTTGATTTGGGGTGATGGCTTGAACCTCTTCGAGGATTCCTTGTTGCACCTTTATGTTCTATTTGACCACTCCTATACTCAGTAAGTCACCTGCTGTATCCATTTGGAAAGGGCTGACCTGCCTCTTGTTGTTGGTGTTGTGCGGTAGCATGTCAGCCTGGGCCCAAAATGCTGCTGTGAGGGGCGTCGTGATTGATGAAGTCACAGGAGCTCCTTTGCCTTTTGTGTCGGTGGTTATCCAAGGAGGGGCAACCGGGGTGTCTTCTGATCTCGATGGCAACTTCGAATTGGGAGGGCTTAAGCCTGGGCTTGTCAACCTTTCTTTCAGTTCCATTGGTTACCAGACAGCCACAAGGTTGGAAGTGGAGATTACCCCTTCTAGGCCAGCTTTCTTGACGGTAGAAATGTCGCCGCTCGCCGTGGCCATTGAGGCGGCGGAAGTTGAGGCAACTGTTGGGAAAGGGGAGGAAGAAGCGCCCGTATCGCTGCGGCGGATTGGAACGAATGAGATCAAGCGCAATCCAGGTGGCGGAAGGGACATCAGTAAGGCCATCCGCAGCTTGCCTGGAGTGGCTGCCATCCCCAGTTTTCGCAACGATGTGGTCATTCGTGGTGGTGCTCCGAACGAGAACCGCTTCTACATAGACGGTATTGAAATCCCCAATATCAATCACTTTGCGACCCAAGGTGCCAGTGGAGGTCCAGTAGGGATGATCAATGTGGACCTCGTGGAAGAGGTGGAGTTTTATTCCGGTGCTTTTCCTGCGACCCGCGGCAATGCCCTTTCAAGCGTCATGGAGTTTGGTTTCAAGACGGCCCGAAAGGATGAGTGGACATCCAATGCCGTGGTGGGTACGAGCGACCTCGGTTTGACATTTGAAGGCCCCACGGGCCCCAACAGCTCCTTGATCCTGAGCGCGCGCCGCAGCTATCTGCAGTTTTTGTTCGAAGTGTTGGGCTTGCCCTTTCTTCCTGTCTACAACGACTTCCAATTCAAGTGGGTGCATCAGGCGAGCCCCAATGAGCGTTGGACTGTATTGGGCATTGGAGCCTATGATGATTTTCAACTCAACCTGTCTGTAGCCGACGACACAACAGCCGAGGACTTCCTGGACCGGGTGGCCATTCTTGACGCGTTGCAAGTCAACAAGCAGTGGAACTACGCTATCGGCGTGAAGTACGACCGCTTCACCGAAAACGGAAGGTGGACCTGGGTGGCGAGTCGAAACATGCTGAGCAACCGCGCATACAAGCATGAAGACAACAATGCAGACCTGCCTCTGACCCTCGATTACCTCTCCCAAGAAATGGAGAACAAGCTCAGGCTAGAGCGCCGGGTGTATGGGGAGGGTGGAAGAAAATTGACTTGGGGAGCCCAATACGAGTTCGCCCGGTTCAACAACAGCACTTTCACTCAGCGGTATGTCTTCACCCAGGATACCCTTCAGACGTTTGATTTCGAGAGTGCCTTTGACATGCACGAATACGGAGCATTCGTTCAGGCCTCTCAATCCATGGCCGACGGGCGGGTGGTATTGAGTGGAGGGGTCAGGATGGACGGCAATGAAGTCAATGCAGCGATGGCCAATCCATTCCGGCAGTTAAGTCCCCGAATGGCATTGCGTTGGAATGTTCGACCGGGCTTGAGCTTCAATGCCAATGTGGGGAGGTACTATCAGCTTCCTTCAATGTTGATTCTGGGATACGCAGAAAACGGTGCGCGCGTAAATGCCCGCGATGCCACGTACATGTTGTGTGATCAGCTTGTCGCAGGGTGGCGTTACGACTTCAGGGAGCGGAATACGACCATTGGGTTAGAGGGGTTCCTCAAAGGGTATGATGGCACGCCCGTGAGTAAAACCACAGGCATTGCACTCGCCAACTTGGGTGCAGACTTTGGTGTAGTGGGCAATGAATCGGTGAGTTTCGACGGCTCAGGTCGTTCATACGGAGTGGAGGTTTTGGCTCAACGGCGTTTGTACAAAGGCGTATACGGTTTGCTGGCCTACACTTGGGTGCGCTCCGAATATGAATTTAACGGAGCCTATGCGCCGAGCGCTTGGGACAGCAGACACATTGTCTCGCTCACAGGTGGGGCAAAGCTCAAGCGGGATTGGGAGATTGGAGCCCGTTGGCTCTACAGCGGAGGTTTGCCATACACGCCTTACGACATCGATGTCTCGATGGATCAGGCCTACTGGAACAGTCAAGGCACACCTCAGTTGGATTATGCTGCGCTCAACGCCGGGCGCAATGCGGCATTCAGTCAATTGGATATGCGCATCGATAAGAAGTGGTTCTTTGAGAATTGGAGCTTGGACGTATTTATGGACATTCAGAACTTGTTCGGTCAAGTCCCTGACGCGCCGGCAACTTTGGATGTAGTCAGAGATGCGACAACGGGGGCTCCTGTGGCCGACCCCACCAATCCTTCGCGCTATCAACCACGGTACATTCAAGCCAATTCGGGTTCTGCTATTCCAGCAATTGGCCTGATTGTCGAACTTTAGAGGGTGCGCGTAGATAAGTTTTTGTGGTCCGTCCGGTTGTTCAAAACCAGGTCAATTTCGACAGCCCGAGTCAAAGAGGGGAAAGTAGAAGTGGGGGGCGTTGTTGTAAAGGCCAGTCGAGAGTTGAAGGTGGGAGAGGAGGTGCGCGTGAGAGCGGGTGCACATTACGAATTGGTGCAGGTTTTGGCCTTTCCTAAAGGGCGAGTCGGGGCAAAACTTGTCGAAGAATATATAATTGATAAAACTCCGTTAGAGGAGCGAGAAAGGCAGGCGTTGACTAGAGAGGTCATGCGGGAATACCCAGGGAAAATAGGGAGACCGACGAAAAAAGAGCGGAGAAATTGGGAGAAATGGCAGAGATGACCCCATACAGGTTTTGTGGAATTTCAGCGAATGATACATGGTTATTACGCGCTGGTGTTTTGTGGCCGGAGAAAGAGCCGGGGCCATCGTGCCACCTTCCTTCAGACAGCAGGCATGACACCTTCCATTACGGGGTCCTGAGCGCTGAGGAAGTGGTCTCTATTGGTTCTTTCGTCCGAGAGGACCATCCTGAATTGCCGACCTTGAAGCACTACAGATTGAGGGCGATGGCAACCCACAAAAACCACCGCCAGCAGGGAGCTGGCCGCATGCTGTTAGAGGGCGCGATCAAGGCGCTCTCTGACCAGGGATGCACCCTCGTTTGGGCGGACGCAAGGCACGTTGCATTGGGTTTCTATGCCCGCTTGAATTGGGACGTCGTTGGTCCCACTTATCAAGTGCCACTTAGAGGACCCCACAGGCTGGTTTGGAGGCGTATCTGACGAAATGATAAATCTTTCGTCTATGAAAAATGGCGCCTCCTGATATTATACGCGTATAATACAGGGAATATCGAGGGGGGCTTTCAGGCATAGTGTTGGTTTTTAGCGGGTTAAACGTCTGCAAAGCCGTTGGAATTAGTCATGTAATAATTTCAGAAAGGAAAAAAGGTTTGTCAATTTCCGAAAGCCAAAAAGTCTCGCTATGTCTCACCAGAAGTTTTCTGTGCTTCTTTGCAGCTTTCTCGTTCTCTGTTTGACGAATTCGTCAAGCGCAACGACAAACTCAGTCACGCACCTTCTAACCCCATCCTCAACCGCCGCAGCTGCGCCAGAAGAGGTTGTGTCATTTACCGGATCGTCTAGCATCGTTCACAGCGTTACCGCTGCGATGTTCATGACACCTCCTGACACACAGGGCCCCACAGTTACCCTCGATGAACCCGATGATGTGAGTTTGACCGGCTGTTGGTCGGACTTCTCATATTCGACGGCCTTAATGGGGAAGTTGGAGTTCACTGTTTCAGATGATTGTGGTTCAGCTACCGCGTCCTATGTGACTTCGGACGTCTATACCTACTGCACCGAAACGGATGATTCCACTCCAGAAGGAGGTTTGATTATTTCCAGGACCTTTACCCTCACAGCAGAGGACTGTTATGGCAATCAAACGGTTGAGTCAGTGACCCAAACCATTACGGTGACGGACAACACAGCTCCAGACTTTACCAGCCCTCTCCCTTCTGATACTACGGTAAGTTGCGACGCCATTCCTGGGGCGCTCACGCTTGCCGCCACTGATTTGTGTGACTCGGAAGTGAGCATTAGCGTCAATGACGTGACGACTCCAGGCGCTTGCACAGGCAATTACACCATTACGAGAACCTATACAGCTGTTGACGATTGCGGAAATGAGACGCCGCACATCCAGACCATCACGGTTCAAGACACCACGGCACCGGAGGCAACGGCACAAGACATTACGGTCCAACTCGATGCCTCAGGCAACGTGAGCATCACAGGTGCACAACTGGACAATGGCAGTACGGACAATTGTGGCACCCTGACGTTCTCAGTGGACATCAACTCTTTTGATTGCACCAACATTGGTGCCAATACAGTGGTCTTCACGGCTCAGGATGACTGCGGACTGAGCAGCACAGCCTCTGCTACAGTCACAGTAGAAGACAATGTGAATCCAGTGGCTACCGCCCAAAACATCACCGTTCAGTTGGACGCGTCAGGTGCTGCTACCATTACCGGAGCACAGGTGGACAATGGCTCTAATGACGCTTGTGGAATTCTTTCCACTACAGTCAGCCCGAGCTCATTTGACTGCAGCTCAGTGGGCCCAAATACAGTAACGTTAACGGTTACCGACAACAACAATAATGTCTCAACAACCACAGCGATTGTTACAGTAGAAGATAATGTGGCCCCTACGGCCATCTGCCAGGACCTGACGGTTCAGCTTGATGCCAACGGAGCGGC
>CAJQJX010000089.1 GCA_905478795.1 uncultured Flavobacteriales bacterium | reverse complement strand
TTTGGCCTGCCCAAAAGCCGCGAAACACCCGATGCGCAGCGCGCTATCGGGCTGCGTAGTGGCCCTGGCAAGTGTCCTGATTTGCTCTGCTACTTTGTTCGCCCAAGGTCCTGCCCTCGCAGGAGGCGAAGTACACGACGCCTCAAGCCGTCAAGACCCATCGGATTTTGACCGCGCCCGGCACCACTTTGACCACCACCAGTATGCGGCGGCCATCGAGCTTTTTGACGCTTGGGTACAAGACCCCGTTGCAGGTGATGGTGCAGCAGGTGACCGCAAGGCTTTGTTGCAAGTAGAAGCAGAATACCGTGCAGCATTGTGCGCCATGTACTTGTACCACAAAGACGCCGTGTGGCGCATTGACCGCTTCATCGAGCGGCATCCAGAGTCAACATGGGTTCCCAAACTCCAGTGGGCCTTGGCCAACTACGAATACCGACGCAGCAAGTGGAGCAAAGCCATCGTGTCGTTTGATGCACTCAACCCACGCCGGCTGTCCAAGTCCATGCGCACGGAATACCACTTCAAGCGCGGTCATGCGCGGTTTGAAACAGGAGACCTCGAAGGTGCCCGCGGTGACCTTTTGCGCGTCAAGGAAGACCCGGCTGCCCAACCCGAATTTCTGGAAGCTTCTGAGTACTATCTCGCTCACATCGCTTTTGCCGAAGACCGCCTGACCACCGCCATGGAGGCCTTTGAGTCCCTCTCCGCCATCGACGCATTCAAAGACGCCGTACCCCTGTACATCGGTCAAATCCTCTACCGACTTGAGCGCTTTGAAGAATTGGCAGAACGGGGACCGTCTTGGCTTGCAGAAGACCGGGACCTGGCCAAAGGCGATCAAAAGGAGTTGACCCGAATTCTGGGGGAAGCCTTCTTCCACTTGGGAGACTGCACTTCCGCATCGCCCTACTTGGAATCGGCCTGGACCCATGCAGAGGCCCAAGAGCGCACCGCGGGATTCAGCTACATCGTGGGCACCTGCAGGCTTTCCAACGGAAACCCCAGCACTGCCATTACAGCGCTGATGCGGGCTACCGGTGGCAACACCCCACTCGACCAATATGCCACCCACGCCATGGGCCGCGCCTATTTAGAGTTGAACGAAAAGCCGAAAGCGCAGTCGGCTTTTGCCAAGGCCGCCACCATGGACCACGACTTGGAAATGCGCGAAGACGCCCTGTTCAACCAAGCCAAACTCGCCTTTGAAACCGACTTCAATCCCTTCAACGATGCGATCGCCGCATTTGAACAGTACCTGAACGAATACCCGGACAGCCCCCGAAGAGACGAGGCGTACGGGTTTTTGCTCGACGTATACCTCACCACCCGCAACCACGTCAGGGCCCTCGATGCCCTAGACAAGATCCAACGCAAGTCCCCCAAGGAAAAAAAGGCCTATCAAAAGTTGGCCTATAACCATGGCGTCGACCTGTTTCAGAGCGGACAAACCGACGAAGCCGACGCGTTTTTCAAGCGCAGCCGAAGCTTTCCTGAAGACGCCACTTTGGCCGCAGAAAGCCATTATTGGCAGGGGGAAATCGCCATGAAATCCGGCAGTGATGCTCCAGCATTGAGCCACTACCGCACCTTTTTGAACGCTCCAGGCGCCTTCAACTCCACCAAGTACAACGAAGGTGAATACGGCGCTGGATACGCCCTGTTTCGCCAAAGGAAATACCGCGATGCCCAAGTTTCCTTCCGCAAATATGCCGATGCGGAAACCGGCGCCGGCCCAGGCGGACACCGCGCCGATGCCCTTCTGAGAATTGGCGATTGCTTCTACATCGACAAGGATTACGGCCGCGCAGTCAATGCCTATGATAAGGCCCTCGATGCAGGCACCACCCAACAGCAATACACCCGCTATCAACGGGCCAAGTGCCTCGGGCTCAATGGCGACCTCAACGGTCAAGTCGAAGGCATGACCGGCCTGCTCGAAGCACACCCTCAGACCACCTTTAAGGGCGACGCCCTCACCGCCATTGGAAAGGCCGAAATCGAACGGAACCGAATGAACGAGGCCCGTTCAGCGTTTGAGCAAATCCGTTCTGAATTGCCTGGAAGTCCTTTTGCCAAACGCGCATTGGTGGATTTGGCCTTGGTGGCCATCAAGCAAAACCGCGAGGACGATGCCCTCGCTTTATGGCAAACCATCTCTACGCAATATCCCGACGATGAAGTCACCAAAGACGCTTTCCTTTTGGTAGAGCCCCTCCTGGTGGAACGCGGACAGCTGGACAACCTGCCGGATGTTGTTGGACTGTCAGAAGACGACATTGCTGAGCGCACCTACGCTGCCGCTCAAGACCTCGCCCTCTCCGGAGATTGTGCTGCTGCTGCCCCCAAATTGGAGCAGTTCATCGACAAATACCCCAACAGCATCCGCCTGTTGGCAGCGCGTTTCCACTTGGGACAATGCCACTTTGACAACGACAATGGCGACGGCGCCTTGGAGGCCTTAGAAGCTGTGATCGCCGCACCTTTGAGCGACTACCACGAGCCCGCTCTTGTCATGGCGGCCACATTGCGCTACAACCGCGATGCATTTGATGCCGCTCTTGAACACTACCGACAACTTGAACAGGTGGCCGTCCTCAAGCGCCACGTGTTGGAAGCCCGGATTGGCATCATGCGATGCAGCAGAGCGCTCGGCGACGGAGAAACCGTCTTGTCCTATGTGGACCCCATTTTGGACGACAGCGGAACGCCAGCAGACATCCGCACAGCGGCCCATTACAACCGGGCTCTGATACTGCTGGACCGCAACGACCCTGCTGCCAAAGCCGATTTAGAAGTACTGGCTGCCGGCGGCCCACACGCCGAAGAAGCCACACACCAGCTGGCGGTGCTCATTTTAGAGGATGGAGACCCCGTTGCATGCCAAGCGGCCATTTTTGAGCAACTCAACCGGTTCGGCGGCGGCAGTGACTGGTCTTTCCACAGCTTCTTGCTTCTGGCAGAGACTTACATCGTTCAGGAGGACTACTTCCAAGCCCGAACGACCATCGACCAGCTGCAGAGCAACGTACAAGAACCTTGGGTGCAAGAGGCTTGCCTCGACATGCTCGATCGCATCGTACAACTCGAACAACCGCCCACCGCCCCAGCAGACAGCACTTCTGCTGGAGACGCCCCCAATTCCGACGAAGAATGATAAACGTCCATCCCCCCCGCTTTTTGGGAGTTGGCGCCTTGTGCACCGCACTGGCACTGAGCCTGGCCCTCCCTACATTGGCACAGGACAGCCTACAGGTCACCTTTGTGGGAGACCGGGAGCTCTACCTCCGAGAGGTAGACAAGCCCACGGACTCTCCACGCGCCGTTGACCTGGGGATTGACCGCCCTGTCATCGAGTACGCGCCCATCTCCAAACGCACGGCCCCGTCGCCGGTATCGCGCACCATCGCGCCGATTGCCGTCAAGCTGGACGCCCCCCTTCCGCGGCTTTACGCAGGGCATGCCCGCGCAGGTTTTGGCCTCTATTCCTCCCCAATGTTGGAGGTTCATTTGGGCGATACGCGCAGCCGACAAGGCGCATGGGGACTCTCGTTCCGCCACAGAAGCTCAGCAGGGTCTACGGGCAAGGACAGCATCGGTGTGGATGAAGGCTGGTCCAAGAATGCATTGACTGGCTATCTCCGCCGCTTTGTCAAGCGCAGCAGCATCACGGCTTCTGCTTTTCTAGAACGCGATGCTTGGGGCCTCCATGGCTTGGACCTCACCCCCGCCGCAGAAGGGGTGTTCTCGCCCCCGAACAACCGCCAGAATTATGGGCGGATGGGCGCTGCTTTGCGCCTTCAAAACCACGAGAGAGACAGCAGCAAAGTCCACCGGAATCTGGCCATCTCGTATTCACGATTGTCCGTCGGAGTCGCCCCCACCCCGGGGAACTTTCCACAACCCGAAATCCTCCAAAGCCCCGGCCGCGAAAACCTCGTAGAAGCCACGGGAAAAGTGCACACCCATCGCGAAGGTGCGCGTTACGACCTCGATTTTGAAGCCCACATCACGGGAACACAACTCGATGGGATGGGCGACACCACTGCCGCATCCATCAACCGCAGCGCAGCGCTCGTTGGCGTGCGGCCCTCTGTCACAAAAGAACGCGGTGCTTATATGGTGAAAGCCGGCGCCGGACTTTGGGTAGATGCGAGGGGCGCACAGTCCTTCCATTTCTACCCCATGGCCGAGGTCAGGTTCAGATTGCTCGACGACGTTTTTGTGCCCTACGGAGGCGTCGATGGTGGCATGCAACGGAATGCAGTACACGACCTCGTCGATCAGAATCCTTTCTTTGACGCCAGCTACAATGCCGGTGGCACAGCCCTTCGCGGCGCGCTTTCCAATACCAACAGAGCGCTGGAGCTCTACGGCGGTCTTCGCGGTAAGTTGACCAGAGACCTCGCCTTCAACGCACAGGCACGCACCACCCGCTTCCGAGAGTTCCAATACTGGGTTAACGAAGCGGGCCCAGACAGCGCAGGCCAACGCTTTAGTGCAGCTTATGATTCTTTGACTGTTGCCAGCGTCATTGGAGAAGCCACCTACCGCGGACAGGGACCTCTTGAACTGAGCGCAAGGGCCGAATTCCACACCTACGGTACAGGCAACCAACCCTATGCTTGGTATCAACCGCGAACCCGCTTCTCTGCCTCGGGAAAATGGAACTTGGAAGAGCTTCTATTTATCGCCTTAGGCGTTGAAATTGTTGGCGCGCGATATGCCCCGAGCAGGGTGCCGTTTGCCCAAGTATTGGGTGGCGAAAACGAAATTCAATCAGCCGGTGAAGAAGTCGGTACAGTGCTCGCTGGAAGCGCAGACGCCATCTTCGCCCGCAAACTCCCCGCTTACACCGCAATTGACTTGGGAGTTGAATACCGCTACAACGCCCGTCTTTCCTTGGGTTTAGAAGCCCGAGGACCACTTGGGTCTACCGAAATATTCAACGGATACGGTGCCCAACGTATGGGCGTGATGATGATGGCATCTTATCGGTTCTGAACCTGGTTCTCCCCCCTGCTTCAAACGCCGCTTCACCCGGGTGTTGAAAACCCCACAGTTCAACTGCAAAAGTGTTGAAAACAGTGGGCTCTCACAGCCATTGAAAAGGCGGGTATAAGCAGGAGTTGGGCTATTTTCGTGGGACGTCAAAAAGCGCGGAGATGAGCGAAGAGAAGAAGAACAATTACGGCGCGGACAGCATTCAGGCCCTGGAGGGTATGGAGCACGTTCGCAAGCGTCCTTCGATGTACATCGGAGACGTCGGCACTCGGGGATTGCACCACTTGGTTTACGAGGTGGTCGACAACTCCATAGACGAGGCATTGGCAGGACACTGCGACACCATTGATGTCGCCATTACCCCTACCAATGGTGTAACAGTCCACGACAATGGCCGGGGCATTCCGGTCGCCATGCATAAGAAAGAAGGTGTCAGTGCACTTGAGGTCGTCATGACCAAGATTGGTGCCGGCGGCAAATTCGACAAGGACAGCTACAAGGTTTCTGGAGGTCTTCACGGTGTGGGTGTGAGCTGCGTGAACGCGCTGTCTATCCACTTGCGCGCTGAAGTCCATCGGGAAGGCAAAGCTTGGGAACAGGAATACGCCCAAGGAAAGGCCACCTACCCCACACGAGAAATCGGAACCACCGATCGGACAGGAACATCTGTAACGTTCCAACCCGACCCCGAAATCTTTACGGACACCCTTGAATACAACTATGATACCCTTGCCCGCCGATTGCGCGAGCTCTCTTTCCTAAACAAGGGCATCACCCTCACCCTCACCGATGAACGTGCAACGGATGAGGACGGCAACCATCCGACCGAACGTTTCTTTAGTGAAACCGGTCTCAAGGAATTCGTTGCATACATTGATCAAAACCGCGAACAGCTCATCCAAGATGTGATCCACGTAGAAGGAGAAGTAGATGACATCCCCGTGGAAGTGGCGATGATCTACAACACCTCTTTCAACGAGAGTCTCCACAGCTACGTCAACAACATCAACACCCATGAAGGTGGAACCCACTTGAGTGGATTCCGCAGGGGATTGACCGACACCCTCAAGAAATATGCAGACGGGTCGGGCATGCTCGACAAGCTCAAGTTCGACATCAGCGGAGACGACTTCCGTGAGGGACTGACCGCCATTGTCAGCGTCAAAGTGATGGAGCCCCAGTTCGAGGGACAGACCAAGACCAAGCTTGGCAACAAAGAAGTCACAAAAGCGGTGTCCCAAGCCGTTCGCGGCATGCTGTCCGACTACCTCGAAGAGCATCCGAACGACGCAAAGACCATCGTCCAGAAGGTCATCCTGGCTGCTCAAGCCCGCCATGCCGCCCGCAAAGCGCGTGAAATGGTGCAGCGCAAGACCGTCATGGGCGGCTCTGGCCTTCCCGGTAAACTGGCCGACTGCTCCGAAAAGGATCCTGCCCTTTGTGAAGTATTCCTCGTTGAGGGTGACTCTGCTGGAGGAACGGCCAAACAGGGCCGCGACCGCTTGTTCCAAGCCATTCTGCCACTGAGGGGTAAAATCCTCAACGTAGAAAAGGCCATGCACCATAAGATCTTCGAGAATGAGGAGATCAAAAACATCTACACTGCTCTCGGAGTCACGGTGGGTACTGAAGAGGACGAGCGCGCCCTGAACATCGCCAAACTGCGATACCACAAAGTGGTCATCATGTGTGACGCGGACGTCGACGGCAGCCACATCGAAACCCTCATTCTGACCTTCTTCTTCCGCCATATGAAGGAGCTCATCGAAAAAGGCTACATCTACATCGCTACTCCACCCCTCTATCTCGTCAAGCGCGGCTCCAAACAGAGCTACGCATGGGACGATGATCAGCGAGACCGCTTGATCATGGAGTTCAAGGGCAAGACCGATGCCACCGTAAACGTGCAGCGGTACAAGGGTCTTGGTGAGATGAATGCTGAGCAGCTTTGGGACACCACCATGAACCCGGAATTCCGGACGCTGCGTCAGGTCACCATTGAAAACGCCGCAGAAAGTGACAACATCTTCTCCATGTTGATGGGGGACGACGTGCCGCCTCGCCGCGAGTTCATCGAGGCCAACGCCAAGTACGCCAACATCGACGCGTGACCGCGGCTGACCGCCGCACAGTCTGGATTACCGGTGCCACCTCTGGCATCGGCAAAGCCACTGCCGTGGCCTGTCATTCAGGTGGCGACCGGCTCATATTGTCGGCCCGAAAGCAGGCCGACCTCGAAGCATTGCGCAAAGAACTCCACGCCGAAGACGCGGTCCTCGCTCCTTTTGACCTTGCGCATACCCATGACATCACTGCGCTGGTCCGCAGTGTGTGGACCCAAACCGGTGGTGTCGATGTGATGGTGCATTCAGGGGGCATCAGCCAGCGCAGCCGTCTGATCGACACCTCCACTGACGTTGACCGACTGATGATGGAGGTCAATTACTTCGGTACGTTGGCCTTGACCCGAGCTCTGCTTCCACACATGATCGCAGCGGGTGGCGGCCACTTTGCTGTCGTCACCAGTTTAATGGGGCTGTTCTCAGCGCCCATGAGGTCCGGATATGCAGGAGCCAAGCACGCCATGCATGGGTGGTTCGAAGCGCTCAGGGCCGAACATCACGATGACAACATCCGCGTCACTATGGTGTCACCAGGATTCGTCCGCACAGCGATATCGATAAACGCCCTAACTGCTGACGGCAGTCCGCAAGGGTCCATGGATGACGCCACAGAAAATGGCCTCTCACCGGCTCAATGTGCCGGTGCCATCCTCAAGGGAATCAAGCGAAACAAAGCCCTGGTCACCCCAGGCAAAAAAGAAGTCCTCGGATATTGGCTAAGCCGATTTGCCCCCGGCCTTCTGCGCCGCATCGCGCGCCGTGCCAAAGTCACCTGAGGGGCACCCCTCCGCGGGTCAAACGTACTCGCGGCCTTCTACGTCGAGGACCTTGGTGGCCTTCTTCAACGTGCGCAATACGATGAAGATGGCAAAAGCCAGCGCCAGCGCGTAAGCCCAGAAATCCTGGAAGATGCAGGCGGGCGAAGAGAAAAAGGCCCCGTCCATATGAGACGCCCTGAATCCGTGAAGACCGTCCACCCATGCAAAGCTGAGGAACATGGCGAAAAAGCCATTGTACTCCCGCTTCAAGACATTCCGCAAAGAGAATCCTACCTCCGGTGATTTCCACCGGCCCAACGCCGGCCAAAAGGCGGGAACACCGGCCGCCCAATCCAAATAGGCCTGACCAAATTTTCCGCGCAAAAACTGCTCCTCGGCAAACATGATCCGCTCATAATACAGCGCATATACCAGAAGGAAGGCTACCGCAAACCACAGGTGACCCATGTACATCACGATTCCAAGCCACATCAAAAGGTTGCCGAGATACAATGGGTGGCGACACATCGAGTACATACCGAGTGTATTGAGTGACTCTGCGACCTGCCCCTCCTTGGTGTTGCGACCCGAGGTCCCCCGTGGCGTAAAGCCTACACAAAGTCCACGCACCTTTTGGCCCGCCATTGCTACAGCAAGGCACACCAAAGGCCATAGCCAAGAGCCATCGACTCCCTCCGACATCGGGGTCCACATCACATCGCCCCAAAGCACCACCGGGACTGCACCAAAAAAGAGCAACAAAGGCAGAAAGCTCCGCCAGCGGAACAGCCAGTTCCCTGACCGGTCCATTTCTTCAATCAAAGCCATCAGTCAAAAATGGGTTGATTCCAACGCTTGAGCGAATCCTCAATAGACACTCCAGACAGCACCTCTACGGTTAGCCCATCGGAAAGTCCAAGCTCCACATCGCGCCGCTCAAACTGCTGGCTTCCGATCTGAACCTCTACAAACGGCTTCGGGCCTTCGTATTGAACCAATGCCTCGCTCACGGCCAGCACCTGCTTGCGCTGATCGAGCACCACATCGGCATTGGCACTGAATCCGGCACGGATAAAGTCACCCTCACCGAGGGTCACAGCTGCGCGAATTTCAAACTGTACCGCTCCATTGTCCGGAACGCCCTTGGGCGAGATGTACTCCAGTACAGCGTCGAATTTCTTGCCTGGCATGGCCCCGATCGACAGAATCAACGGAATCCCCACCCTCAGGTTCTCGATCTCGCTCTCGTCGATCTGACCACGGAAGATCAAGTCCGTCATGTCGGCCACGCTGGAGATGGTGGTGCCCTCGTTGAAAGTGTTGGCCTGGATGACCTGGTTTCCGACTTCGACCGGCACGTCGAGCACCATGCCCTCCACCGTACTCGTGATCATGGTATTGGAAGCTTCACCGGCCCGGCTGGCCGCGCCCTCCTTGACGATGCGCAGGTTGTCCTCTGCGGCGAGCTTTTCCTCCTGCGCCTGCAGGTAAGACGTCTCGGACTGTTGGAAATCCTGCTCGGACACGACACCCGAAGCGAGCAGCGCCTCCTGCCGCTCAAAGTCACGGCGGCTGTTCTCCAGCGAAATGCGACTGCGCTCCACCCGGCTTTGGGCCGAGGCCAAGGCGGCCATGTCTGGCACCACCCGCACTCGGGCCAAGACAGCCCCAGCCATCACCGTATCGCCGGCTTCCACGAACAGCTCATCGACGATGCCGCTGATCTGCGGCTTGATGAGGATTTCCTTGCGCGGTCCGATGGTACCTGAGCTCACAGACTTCTTGATGATGTCCGCGATGCGTGGTGTCTCCACACCAAAGCGCGCCTGTGGAGCCTGTTCCTTCTCGTAGAGGTGGTTCAGGGTGTAGGCTGCCCCGGCGACGACCAGCAGGACAAAAATGAGGAGGAGCGTAACGCGGCCTTTCTTCATGTTTCTATATCATTCATCCCTCTGAGCGCAGGGCTTCCACCGGCCTAATGGCCAGCGCCCGCATGGCGGGCAGGACGCCCGCGAAGATGGCCATCCCAAGCAGGATGCACAACACGGTCAGGACAGTTCCAAAATCAATTTCAGGATGGCGGAAAACCCCGGCATCACCGCCGCCTTCGAGGTATCCATCGACGGCTTCCAACAGTCCGACACCCAATACCAATCCACACAACCCCGCCAACAGCGTCAAAAACAACGTCTCTCCAATGATTTGTTGCAGGATCCGCAATGGAGTGGCACCGAGGCTGCGGCGAATGCCCAACTCCTTGGTCCGCTCCTTGATGGAGATCAGCATGATGTTGGTGATGCCAATGACGCCCGCCAACAGGGCGAGCGAACCAAAGAGCAGCGATATCAGACGCATCCCGGAAAAGAGCAATTCCGCTTTCTGGAATTCTTCCGCCATGGACCACGCTCCGATGGCACGCGGATCGTCCGGGTGAATGCTCAGCCGCGCTTTGATCAGCTGCTTGGTCGCCTCTTCGGCCTCTTCCGCGTCCACCCCATCCTTGATGAGCATGGAAAGCCAGCCCACCCGGCCGCGCGTATTGAACGCCTTGCCAAACGTGGAGAAAGGAATGTAGATGCTCTCCGCCTCATTCTGGGCATCCTCGTCGTTGCCTTTGGGCGTGTAAACACCGACCACACGGAAAATCACCCCTTGAATCTGAATGGTTTCGCCCAACGGCTCTTCGCCCATCTCAAAGAGGATGTCCTTCACCCGACTGCCGATAACACACACCTTGCGCTCGCCGGCCAGGTCGCCCTCATTGAGGAAGCGGCCTTCCGTGATGTTCATGGGTTTCACCTGCGGATACTCCGCTATGGCCCCGTGCACATCGAAGGCACCGCTTTGCTTGCCGCGAACAACATTGTTGGTGCCCCGGTACCCCCCGAGCTGCACCTCGGGACACACCAAGTCCAAGTGCTGCGTATTGGCCTGTAGCCAATTCACATCGTCGATGTCCATCTCCACGTACCGGCCGCGCTGGTATCCCTTGTATGGAAGGCTTGTGCTCATGGTCCAAGCAAACATGCTGTTGGATACATCGCTGCCCATGTCGGCTTTGACTCCATTCTCCAATCCCCGGGCGGCGCCCACCGTAATGATGATCATGAACAGGCCCCATCCCACGCCAAGCGCAGAAAGAAAAGCCCGCAAGGGGTTGCGCACGACCACCTGGACGAGCTCTGCCAATCGGTCGCGGTCCAGCCCCATCATTCGTAGCGAAGGGCTTCAATGGGACGGATGCGCACAGCGCGCAGGGCGGGCACGAGTCCGGAAATAGCGCCGGCCACCACCAATACCGCCAACGCGGTGACGGTCACCCGAAGGTTGACCTCCGGGTTGGCGAAATAATCATGTTCGGCATAGGGCGCCACGGCATTCAAGGTGGCCACACCGGAGATCAGCCCCAACGCCCCCGAAATCAAAGTCAGCGCGATGGCTTCGATGACAATCAGCGACAGAATGCTTCCAGAAGTAGCCCCGAGGGCCTTGCGCACCCCAATCTCTACGGTCCTCTCCTTGACCACAATAGCCATGATATTGGCCACGCCGATGGCACCTGCCAACAACGTAAAACCGCCGATAATCCAAATGAAAAGTCGAATGCCTGTAAAAATGCGGTCAAACATCGCGTACTCCTCTTGGTTGTCGCGCACCCGCACCGCCCGAACATCATCGGGGTGAACCGAGTGTCGCATCCGCAAATCCCCATCCACTGCATCCACCATTGCAGTAGACCCTTCCAAATCCAGGTCTCCGGTGGACAGCACCATCTGGTCCACCTCATCGCTGCCATTGAAGACGCGCTGCATGGTGGTCAGCGGCACGTACACCATGCTGTTGCCCCAACGCCCATTCTTGGAGAAGTGCCCCACTACGCGAAACGTGATGCCCCTTAACGTGATGAATGCCCCGATGGCCTCGTCTTGTTTGAACAACTCATCGAGCAGGTTCTCCCCGACCACGCAGACCTTGCTCTCCTTGGCCAGATCGTCGGCATGCAACCAACGCCCGCCCTTTAGTGGTAACAGTTCCAGTTCATCGAAATCTGGCTCAACCCCCACGATTGGGTAGTTGCCCTGCTCATTCTTGTAGCCTACCGTGGACCCCCACATCATCCGGCGACCGGACCATGCGGGCGCATCAACCACCTGCTCGGTGATCCGTTGCTCGTCCTCATTGCGCATCTGCACATAACGGTTGGGCTGGCGGCCCCGATAAGGCAACGTCGTCCGACCGGTGCGCACCCAAACGGTATTCTTAGCCTCATCACCAAAGTCCTGCTGTACCCCATTCTGCAGACCAAACCCCAGGCCTTGCATCACCACGAGGATGAAAATGCCAAGTCCCACCGACAGCCCGGTCAACGCCGTCCTCAACGGGTTGGCCGTGACCGTATGGGCAATTTCGATCCAGGTCTCACGGTTGAACATCAGTCTGGGGTGTTTGCTCCGCGCGCAGTAGGCTCGACCACCTCGCCACTGCGCCCATCTTCAATGATGACCCCGTCGTGCAATCGAATCGTGCGATCACATTGCGCGGCAATATCAGCCTCGTGGGTCACAATGATCACGGTGATGCCCGAAGCATTGACCTCCCGCAACACTTGCATCACCTCCTGAGATGTGGTGCTGTCCAACGCACCTGTGGGCTCATCGGCCAAGATGACCCGGGGCGATGTGATGAGTGCCCTGGCGATGGCCACACGCTGTTTCTGTCCACCAGACAACTCAGAGGGAAGATGATCGGCACGGTCCTCCATCCCCATCTTACCCAGCATTTCCAATGCGCGTTTCTGTCGCTCACGACGGGCCACTTTCTGATAAAACAAAGGCAATGCCACATTCTCCAACGCAGTCTTGAAGGCAATCAAATTGAACGACTGGAATACGAATCCAAGAAAACGACTGCGGTACCGGGCGCCCTGCTTTTCGCTCAGGCCCGACATGTCCACATCACCCAAGGTGTAGGACCCCTCATCAAACCCATCCAACAGACCGAGCACATTCAACAAGGTGGATTTACCGGATCCAGAAGACCCCATGATGGCCACCATTTCACCTTGGTCAATGTTCAAGTCGATGCCCTTGAGCACCGGCAACGTTCCTCCAGCCAAGGGATAAGACTTTTCAATTCCACGCAGCGCGAGCATGCCGCAAAGGTACGGACCACCATGCCCCAGAGTTTTTACAAAAAAAGCCCCGCTGAATAGCGGGGCTTTTTCCTTCAGATTTCGTCCTCCGGACGAAATCCAAACCTCAACCGGTCGGCCTCCGGCCTCCAAAGTTTCAAAGTGTCAACCCTCCTTCGCTACGCTCAATCGGCATCCCTGAGACACCTGACCGAGAAGCCGTCTCGCGGACTGTCGTTGTTCCGGTCGATGGCTGGACTGGCGTCGTTCAAGCTCCGGAACCAAGCATAGCCGCCAATGGGCGAAGAACTCCACCAGTAGCCGTAGCCTCCGGCAGCGTAGAAGTGGCTATTGTCGCTGCGGACGCCGCCCGGAAGGGCCGAAAACCCAAAATTGTCAGTACCGTTGCCACCACCAGCCCAACCTGATGTAGCCTTCAAGGCTGT
>CAJQJX010000088.1 GCA_905478795.1 uncultured Flavobacteriales bacterium | reverse complement strand
ATGTCCTCACTCAATGGAGAACAGGACACCCCAAACACAACCACAAGCGCAACGGCAAAAACTCTAAGCATGACGGCCACAAATTAGGGCCAATAACAAGGCCCACTGATGGGTGGGCCTTGATGAACATTTCGTTTGAACAATCCCTGAAAGACAAATCCAAGTGACTGAGGGTCAGCGCACTTGGATTCGAGGGTGGTAGCTCCGGCGGGAATCGAACCTGCATCTAGGGTACCGGAAACCCTTATTCTATCCATTGAACTACGGAGCCGTAGAAAAAAACGGTGCGCGGGGAGCGCACCGTCCGGTTTGTTGTGGAGATACGGGGATTCGAACCCCGGACCTCTTGCATGCCATGCAAGCGCTCTAGCCAGCTGAGCTATACCCCCTCCACAAGGTGGTTTCTACTTCCCGTTGGAAGCAGGGCGCAAATATAGTCGGTTCAACGGTACCGCCAACCCCTCGTTCGCGGTCAGTTCTGCCCCCAAATCCAGCGGCTCTTTGAACCAAAGTCACTGTGGGAAACAAAGCGGAACAACCCCGTTACGCGGGGCATAGGAGCGGCTCCAACGCCCGTTGCCATGGTGCGTCCAGCGGCATCGAAGAGGGACCAACTTTCACCGACAGTGCAGGGCAATGCACTGCCCCAGCTTACGGCAAGGACAGGCGCCCTTTCCAAGGTGGACATCTCTGATATTCCCACAAAAGTGAGGTCGACAGGCAGCAGCGATTCCGCATCGACGTATTCAAAGTCAGGGGTTAATTCGAATGAAGTGGTGCGAAACAGCACCGCATCTGAGCTGCCGTTGGCGGCGTTGAGCGCTGTCCAACTGTTGCTCGACCCTGCTACGTATAGCCTGCCCTGGCTGTCTCTGGCCAAGTCTCGGACATCTTCCTCGCCATCACCACCAAAGACATGGGCGCCAAACCACACTCCGGTTTCGCCAAACCTCCGCTGAACCATTCCACCCGTGCCGCCACCCCCTTCTGTTGTGGTCTGATTGGCGCATTGCAAGATCACGCCTGTCCACAGGATATCTCGGCCTGGCCGGTCCTCTGCACTCGTGGTTTCTACCATCCACTCATGGGGCCAAACATTGGGCATGAAAGGATCAGGGTTGGGCGCCAATTTGCCATACATGGCATCCAATGTGCCGTCGTCCGATGTCAAGGTACCTGACCAAGCCACACCAAGCGGGCCCGCCGTGATGGCCGAAAGGACCACGTTGGGATCGGCAATCGGCGCCACGCCCACCACCAATGGGTTGCCATTGTCGGCGACGACCAACAGCACCGCTGCTGGGGAGTCAGGGACATCCCTTTGAACGGCCACATACAGGGTGTCGCTCCACCAGGCCGCATCGACGGCGGACATGCCTTCCGTGCCGGGCAAGGCAGCCCATCCTGGCGCCAGGCCAGCTTGACCTGTCCATAGACCCGCCATTACGCTCGCAGGCACCGCAGAGGGCACCTCCATGGGGAGACGGTTTCCCACAGCCAGGAAAGTGGAACCGCCGGCCGGGACCAAGGCACAGGTGTGCGTGGCCCCCTGACTGCTCAAGTCGAATTCTTCTACCACGCCTTCTTGTGGGTGAACCCCCATCAAATGCCCCATCCACTGACCCTCGCGCGGAGCATCGTACAGCACCCACACGGTGGAATCTGTTGTCCGCACAACATCGCGAATGGCCAAGGTCGAAGGTGCGCCCAAAGGGGCCTCTACATCTCCTGCAAAGGCAAAAGACCACTGGTGATCCAAGGCCGTATCCATGACCGCCACAAAGCCTTTTTTGCCGACAGGCCCACCGGGCGCCCATGCGGCTTGGCCCGCAGCCATCGCAATGTCCGAAGTGGTCTCACCTGCCAAAACGCAGCCTGCAGCGTCGACCCATACAGCCTCCGCCTGGTCCATGCCCTCGGCACCAAACACCCGCACCTCAATCGCTTCGCTGTCTTGACCAAAGGCGGTCAGGACATTCACAGCCAGGAGGAGGACGAGCAGTCTCATGGGATCAAGATGTGGCCGCGAGGTAGGCCTCACGCATGGTCTTCATTTGCTGAGCGAGGCCAGAGAAACGGTCAAGCGCCAACATGTTCGCCCCATCACTTTTGGCTGTGGACGGGTCGGGATGGGTTTCGATAAAGACCCCGTCAGCTCCAGCGGCTACCGCCGTGCGTGCCATGTGGGCAATGAGCTCAGGCCTTCCTCCAGTCACACCGGAGCTTTGATTGGGCTGTTGCAAACTGTGGGTCAAATCCATGACGGTAGGACCGTAGGTGCGCATGGCCGCCAGTCCTCGGAAATCAACCACGAGGTCCTGGTACCCAAAAGTGGTGCCGCGCTCTGTCAGCCACGCCTTGGTGTTTCCGCTGTCGCGAACCTTTTGGACCGCGTGCTCCATGGACTCGGCGCTCAAGAATTGGCCCTTCTTGATGTTGACCACCTTGCCTGTATTGGCCGCAGCGACGAGGAGATCGGTCTGGCGGCATAGAAACGCAGGGATTTGCAGCACATCCACGTAAGCTGCAGCCACAGCGGCCTCTTCTGCGGTGTGGATATCCGTGGTCACCGGGATGCCAAAGTGGTGGGCCACCTTCGCCAAAATGTCCAATGCCGCTTCATCACCGATGCCCGTGAAGCTGTCGATGCGCGACCGGTTGGCCTTGCGGTAACTGCCCTTGAAAATGAGGGGCAGGTCCAGTGCTGAGCACGTCTCGACCAACGATTCGGCAATCCGAAAGGCCATGTCCTCGCCTTCGATGGCACAAGGGCCTGCGATGATCTGAAGTCGGTCGCCTGCGGTCCATCCGGAGGTCTGAAGGTTGCGTTCCATGGTGCGAAGGTCGTGAAGGCTTAGAAGGTGCGTTGCCAATGAATGCCGAGGCCCATGCGCCCACCCGTTCCGGCCAATGCCAACCAGCGCGTGCGGATGGCGAGGGTGCCGCCGGGACGCCCTTGGCGCACTGCCCTCGAAGGAAAGTTGAAGTTCAAAGGAATAAAAGTGCCCCCAAAGCCCCCATAGGCCAGGCCCACTTCGGTGTGCACCGCCCCCCTTCCACTGCGTCGAATCAGCGCCCATTCCCATCGCGGTGCAATGGACAGTTTCTCTGCGGTCAAGGACCACACGACACCCGGCAAACGGATGGCACCGCGGTCCCATCGGAAAGACAACGTATGGGGCAAGGAGCGCTCAAACCCGTCCAGTAGGGTGTCCCGCTGTACCGCCCCAGAAAAGTCAGGTCCTTCGCCGGTGATCAAAGCCCACCCAGGGGTTGAAAAAGCCGTATCCATCAGGGCGACTTCGGTTTGCCAGCGACCTCCCTTTCCCAAGTTGCGAAGGGACACCGACCAGCGGTCTGGTCGACCCTGACCACCATGGGCCTCTTCCCATACCATGGCCAGGTCGAAGGCCAATGCGCTGCCCGAACTGAGGTTGCGAAACTGCATGGCATTGAGTCTGCCTTCGGCCACTTCATCGGTCCATTGGTATTCACTCCCTCGGTGCACCCCTCCAGCAATGGAACGGTGTAGCTCGCCCATGCGCACCCCCCACTCCACAGACCACAGCAAAGGGTTTCTACGCAAAGTCATCGGGACCGTACGGACACCGCCGATGCGCAGCAAAGTCGCCGCAGTCAAATTGTAGCGGACCCCCTTTAAGCTCCCGTCGTTACCAATGCCATGCCGGCCAAAGACCAAAGTCGCAGCTGCCGGACTCCAAAAGGCCGAAGCCCACTGCGCAGTTTCTAAACCGATAACCGTCTTCCATCGCCCATCCCTTTGGGGTTTGAACAGCTCCAATGCCGGCAGCACCATGCGCACTCCGGCACGGGTCGTTCCGCCGGCAAACCCCCTCCCTTTCCAATGGGTGAGCGAGGTCGTCGACCGCACTGGAGATGAAATGTCGCCGCCGAATGCGAAGCCGGCCAGCACGAATTTATTGAGCGCGTTGGAAGCCCATTGGCCCTCGGCGTAGACCTCCATTTGGCTGATGGGTGGCGGTACAAGCACACTGTCACCTTCGCTTTGAGCCCAAACCCCCGATGCCCAGAGGGCTGCTATGAGAAAGACAGGCCTCATTGGATGGACAGGACTGCATCTCCATCGAGGTGACCGCGAACGACAAGGCTCTGTGCCACATTGAATGCCGCACCCGCCTCTGGCGTTTCCAACATCACTTTGACCTCCAGTTCAGCGCCCAATCGCAAGGCGGAAAACTGAATGGGCAACAGGGGCAACGTGAACTCGGACACCACTGGGCCAGCGGCGACCCCCATACCCGGCGCCGCTTCCATCACCGGAAAAGAGAAGAAGGAACCCGCTCCGTTTGGCCCTTCTAACAAGAGCAATTGTGAGGGGACATTGACCAAAGACAACGCTATACTGACGCCGACAGGTAGCGTGCTCTCCAAAGAAAAAATCAGGTCGCCGTCGAACTCGATGCCTTCTGGCAATTCTGGTTCGAGCGTATCGACCCATGCGGCACGAGACGCCCCTACGTTCAGCGGTGCAGTCAGCGTCCACTCCAATTCAGGCAACCGCTCCAGATCGATGCGGTCATAGCCACCCGTCACATCACCCAGAGGGTTGACTTCTGCCGAACCTGAGAAGGCAAAAGCGTCTGGTATCGACGATAAAAATGCGGGCACATTGCCTGCTCCTGTCCCAAGAACATATCCGGCTCGGGCGTCCTCAATCTCCCACATTGCCATCCCTTGAGACTCTGTAACCGTTGCCCTCGGCAGCAAGATGGGCGACGACAATGCAGGGTCTACCAATGCCGTTTCCGCAGGATCCTGCCCACCATCTGCGCGCAACACTTCATCTATCGTCATGCCCAGGTCAATGCCGGCAGTGTTGATGAACTCAACCCCCAACTCCAGCGAGGTCCAAGCCACTTGAAGCTCCTGCAGGTTGTCAAGGCCATCCAAATTCACAGACTCCTGCACCTCTATTGTTCGGGTGCCAAAACGCCCCTCTACCTGGGCCACCTGCAGGCCCTCAAATGCGACATCCAACGACAGCATATCGCTGCCCAAAAGGCCAACATCGCCCGTTGCATCGGGGGGGACACCCACCGACCACGATGTTTTTAACTTACTTAATTCTAATCCATTAGAACCCCCTAGGTCAAGTTCAACTCCAGCAAGAGGTAAGCTGTATTGCGCAGGTTCCCCGGGCGTGATTTGCAACACCACTTCGCTGCTTCCTCCGTTGGTGCTTTCAGGGAACGCGGCCCCTTCAATGTTGTACCTCAGCTCCAACGGGCCTTGCACTGTGCTGGAGGCTGTCAAGACCAAGGTCCCTGCCGCCATCCTCACGCGGCGCAGGTCAACTTCGGGAACGGACAGGTTGACCGTTTCCACCTCAGACCACACCTCTGCTCCAGGGGGGATGGGAATCGGCCCTCCGATGAAGGGCAGCACAAGCTCTGATGACCAGCTTGTATCGAGGTTGGGCAGCAGTGCTCCTGAAGTCAAGAGGGCGGTGCGATCAGAGGCACTGAGCTTTAACCCCTCTTCGCCGTCTGTCCACAACGTGTCAGACACCAAGTCGGACCATGTCATGGTATCGGTCAGAAATATGACGCGATGCAATGGGGCGCGCCAAGTCACAGGTTGGCTCCGGCACCCCCACAACAAAAGCGCTGTCCATGCGACCGTAAAAGCAGCCAACCTGCTCATAGGGCGGGCGGTTTTCTCCACGGTTCAAAGCAGAGGAATACAGCCAGTCCTAAAGGAAATATGGCGGGATGAAAAGCCTGCATGCTCATGGTGAAGTCGGACAAACTCAGCAGTGCGGTGCCTCCTGCGGCGAGCCCCATGGCCCGCCCTACTTGGCGCTTCCAGCGGGGCGACCCCTTCCGCAACCCAGGCCCCATCAAATGGAATGGCAAGGCCCAAAGGAGGTTGAGGTTGTACCGCGTATCGGCATGGTCTGTTCCCCACCATAAAAACGCCAACAAGCACCCTACCAGTCCGGTCAGAATGGGCAACATCCTGCGGAGCCAACGCTTGCCCAACAACACCTCCAAACCGCACCAGATGAACATGACCCACGCTGCTGAAACCGGCCAACCTGCGCGGTCCGGTGCCCGAGGTATCATGCTGGGCAACAGTTCGCGCTGGGCCCGAACCAAGGAGCGCTCCTCGATGGTGCGCGCGTCCATGACCATGCCCTCCAACTCAACCGCCAGATGGTCGGGCAAAAAGGCAGCTCCGCACCGACCCAGTGGAGCGTCCACTGGCAGTCCCAGCACCACATCGATTCCGAATCGCGTGAGGGGAATGCCCCCCAACTTGGCGCGCAGGAGGTCCCTGAAAGTGCTGTCTCTGCGGTCCACACAGTCCACCGTCAACCGCGGCCCAAAAACGTCATCCAGCACCTTGATTACCCGCGTTGCACAGTTGTCGTAAAGGAACTGGTAGCGGTAGTCTCGGTGGTCGGGATGGGCATTGGCCAGGAGATAAGCATCGAGCCGAGCGATGTCTTCACTGGACAATTCCAACTCTTGCTCGCTGACCCCTCTCCCACTGCGGATGTACTCCTCTAGAAACCCTCCAAAGGTGCTCGTGCTCAAAGAGTAAATCAGTTCACCTTGGATGAAGCGGCCGTAAAACCCTTCGCTGAATTGAAAGGTTCCAAAGTTGTAGACGCGGTCCAATGGTGGATCGGCGGCCAAATCGGTGATCCGAATGGCCGTATGTCCAAAAGCGCTGTATAACGCCATTCCAGGACTGCAAGTCAAGACACTGGCCTTGGCCGCATCGGAGAAGTTGCGCAAAGGGGCATCCGCCTCGGGCGGAAAGGGCACCGATTGACCCGCTCCTGAAAAGAGGAAGGCCATGCATGCGGTTAAAATCCAGAGCTGCTTCACGATGGCAATATGGTTCCAGAGAATGGCATCTCCACAGGCCCGGACAACCAGGCGCGCTTTTCGTCTTCAAAAACCACCCCGAGTTTGCCTCCTGGAGCCTGGAACTTAAATGCTTCGCCCCCGACACTCCACCGCAGCACCGCCGCAGCCGCTACGGTGCCACTGCCACAACTCAAGGTCTCGCCTTCCACTCCTTTCTCAAACGTTCTGATGGCGTAAAATCCATCCGCATCCGGTGAGGTGGCCACCACATTGACATTCACCCCTTGCGGCGCAAAATCTGCGTGGTGACGCAGTGGCGGAGCCAAGGATTGCAAGTCCAAATCAGCCAATTCTTGGGCCATCATGCCCAAGACGAGGTGCTCGGTCCCTGAGTGCACAAAGGCGCCGTGTGCCGTGTCTCGTGGTGTTTCCATGAGCAACAAGTCCACGCACGGCTCCCCCTTTATCCAATGGCCTTCGTGAAGACCGTCGAGCGCCGTGAAGTGGGCATCGTTAAACGCATTGTCAGACAGGCTGCGCCACCAGGTAAAAGCAGCGCGCGCTCCATTTCCGCAAAAAGCCTCGCTCCCGTCAGGGTTCAGAAATGTGAGGTGGAAATCCGTGCCCACTTTTCCTGGCCTGAGCAACAAAATACCGTCGGCACCTATGCCGTGCTTGCGGTCACACCATTGGGCAGCTTGTGCTGGAGTTGGTGTCCACACCTCCTCGTTTTGCCCCCTTAAATCGAGGGCAATGAAGTCATTTCCGGCGGCATCCAATTTCACAAACTCCATCCGCTGCAAGGTACACCTCCGGATTCGTGGATGGGCGTGACAGGAATTGTGAAACGGCTATCTTGGAACATGACCTCATGTTTGAAGAAGACCAGAATCCTCATCGGCGCAAGCATGCTCTCTTGTGGGGCGCCCTGCATGGAGGCTCAGATTGACATCAACAATGCCCAACTGCCATTGCCAGTGTTGTTCCTGCATGGAATGAGCGGCGATGCCAGCAGTTGGGGAGGGATGGCCGCCCTGCTTTCGAATGACGCAGGCCTGACCGAAGGAATGGAGCTCCAATACTGCCTCAATGGCGATGGCTCCGAAAACAGCTCGACCTTGGATGAAGTGCTGCCTTTTACGTCCCTGCCTGCCGGGCACGCGGATTTCTTTCGGATCAATTTTGAGTGCAATGCCGGCGGCACCTGTTGGTCCAATTCAAGCGCCAATTCCGATGACATTTTTAGCGGACAGGCAGCGGCGGCAAAGCAAGGACTGGCGGTGGCCGATGCTGTGGCCGAAATCTTAGAAGCGACCGGCGCTCCAGAAATCGTTCTGGTCGGACACTCTATGGGCGGTTTGGCCGCGCGTGAATACCTGCAAAATCCTGAGTTTTGGCCAGTGGACGAAAATGGCGTGGCCCACCACCATGTGGCCAAGCTGGTCACATCAGGCACACCACACAATGGCAGCAATTTCACGGTCGGTTGGCTGGAGGACTTGGGCGACCTGTTTGGGTTTGACATTGAGCAGCGATCCGACGCCGTTCGCGATCTGAGAACGGACTATTTCTACTCGGGCGACCCCGGCGTTTTTCTGTTTGGCGGCCTTGAAGACAATTGGGTCCTCTGGGATTTCCTGTTCCAGAACTTCTGGAATGTCGATGTGAACTGCAATGGAAATGAGGGCGACAACATCGTAGGGCTCAACCAAAAGCCCCTTTCCGACGACCTTGAGTTTGCCTTTATCACCTCTTACGACGACGGTGTCGTCTCGGCGTTTAGCTCGGATGCCATGGTGACGATGTACAACCCCACCCACAGGGAACGGTTCTTTGTCAACGGCGTGTTTCATACCTCTCTCAACGATGAGCTGGCCCTCACGCTCAAGGGCATGGACGAACCCGACGATATACAAACGGCCTATCCCATTGTATCGGGACAGACCATCATGGGCTTTACTTCCGAGCAGGGTACGGATGCCCCCCACCCCGGCGAGGACCGCGATGTCTATGTCATGCAAGTGGACGCCCCCTCTATTGCGACGCTGGACACCCTTTGGTTTGGGGGAGGATTGACGGAGGCTTCTTGGCTCGATGCCACTGGCAATGTGATCGGTGATGCGCTCGCAGCCGAAGGCACCCTGCTCGATGTAGGCTCCGTGTTTTTGCGCTTGACCACTGCCCCTGGCCCAGCCGTCACCAACCACCTTTTCGCCCCTGATTTTGCCCCCGCTCCCCCGGCTTGTCCCGAAGACTTGGACAACAACGGCGTCATTACTGCTACAGATGTTCTGCTTTCCCTGTCACAATTCGGTTGTTCCGATGCAGACTTCCCAGAAGGATGCAGCTCTGATGTGGACGGAGATGGCATCGTAGGTGTAAACGACATACTGTCGATCCTCAGCATGTTCGGCACATTCTGCTGACCCCTTTCTTGTTGGTCCGCTTCAAAATGACCGAGCAAGCAAAAGGGCTGCCCTCTCGGACAGCCCTTTACTTTCATTATATCAATGTACTGCGGTATCACTCATCGCAATACGACCCGAAGGCGTCGAGAACATCGAGGAGGTCCATGATTCCCACTTGTCCGTCGCCGTTGGCGTCGCCTTCGCAAGTAGTGGCCACCACTGTATCCATATCAAACGTGCAAGAGCCATCATCTGCTGTAGCATCGGCGGCATAATTCTCAGCATCGATATAGGTGCACCCGAGGCAACCATACTCACACAATCCCGGATCGCTGTCTGTCGCCAATATGTTGAAGTTGCAAGCGTCGACATGCTGACAGCCCACAAATTCATTTTCGTCGCAAATGCCGTCGCCATCTGCATCGTTGATACAGGTTCCATCGCAGTTTCGGGCGGAATCTGAAGGATAGATACATGACCCTTCTTCTGTAGCATGAACAAGGTAGTTGCACGCCGAATCGTCCTGGCACCCGACAATTTCGAGTTGGTCACACACCCCGTCTTCATCGGCATCAAGAATGCAGACACCCGACTGATCGTAGACGCCACCAAAGTCGCAAGACCCATCGTTGAGCACCGCAGACGCGTCGTAGTTCAAGGCGGTTTCATTCGTGCAACCCGAGCACGCTTCAGATTCATTGAACGAGACCAATTGCAGTCCCTCTGTGGAATTCCCGCACGCATCCATTGCAGTGTAGAGTCGAATCAACTGTCCGGGAACATCGGACCCGTAGGCCGAGAATGAAGCGAACGTCAAATTGACCAAACCACAAGTGTCAGCAGCCTCTGCTAAAGGCATTAAGAACGAAGAGCATTCTGCCTCCACAAAGGGGTCCAAGGTGGTGAATGAAGGCGCAACGGTGTCGACCAGCTGGATGGTTTGAATCGTGGAATCCGCGTTTCCGCATGCGTCAACTGCAGTGTGAATGCGTAAAATCGTGTACTCCTGCGGGCAGTCACCTGGCTGAATGGAATCCATGAAGGAAATCATGGGCTCAGCACATGCATCTGCGGCCGTAATGGCGCTGTCGGGCACAGTCTGCTCGCAAGACAACACCAAGTCAGCTGGACCTGCGGAAATGACCGGCGCCAGTGTATCCACGAATTGAACTTCTTGGACAGCAGACACGGCATTTCCACAGCCATCTGTGGCCGTAAACGTGCGCAACAAGGTGTACTCAGAAGGACAATCACCTGCCTCTTCCCCTGTTGTCAAAACCAGCTCAGAGCCGCTGCACTCATCCTGGTGGATGGGCATGTCAATCGGAGCGTTTGCATCGCAACTGAGCTGCACGTCATCAGGCATACCAGCAATGGTCGGGGGTAAGGTGTCCCGGATACTGACCTCATAACTGACTTCAGTCTCATTGCCGCAGACATCCGAAGCCAATATCGTGCGCATCAACATGTAGTTGCCTGCGCAAATGGCCAAGGCGCTGTCCACCCACATGCTGTCAATGCTGTATGTGATGCCCGCTAAATTGTGACAAGCATCCACCGCTTGAGCAGCTCCGAAGTCCGAGGTATCAGGACAGCTGAACACGACCATGTCCGGCATGACCGTGATTTCTGGTCCCGTCTCATCTTTCACCGCATACGTCTCCATGGCGACCGTGAGCAGGCCTTGATTCAGGTTAAGCCCAATGTGCTGGAAGGTGATGTATTGGGCGCAAGCCGTGGTTGTATCCACCGCCACAACCTCAGAGTAAACCACAGAAGCGGAAGAGTCACAAGGATTGTATGCTGTGGCTGCGGGGATGTCCATGGGGAGGTCTTCGACGCAGGTCACAAAAGTGGTATCCGATAAAGTTGGATCAAAGACTGGCGAACAATAATTCGGCGGATACGTGCAGGGTCCAGAGAAAACTGCATCTGGAGAAAAGTTGACTGCCTCCGGATCAAAACACCCGACTTCTTGGACTTGGTCGCAAATACCATCGTCGTTGGTATCGACGTTGCATGTATCGGCGCAGCTGTATAGCAGCAAGGAAGCTGTTGAATCACCTACTGCTGCAATTTCTAAACTGAGGGACCAAGACGCAAAGGCATTGGTCGTGAGGGTGTCCGTATTGCCTTCTTTCAGCATAAAGGTCCAATCTCCTTCCCCCAATGTACCGGCGAAACCGGGCATGACTAAACCGTAGAAATTGAAGGGTTGGGCCAAGTTGTCGAGAATGTCATCCCCTGGCATGGACCCTGGACTCACACCAACCAAAGCGCCTCCATCCAAAGCCATTGCTGCCGCGTAGAAATCGGCCTCAGACTGAATGACAGGCAACGAGTCTCCAGGTCCTACTCCCATGAATGCCCCGTTGCCAAAAGGCAGGGAAATTTCGGGATTGGCTGCCGCATAGCTGCTTTGGTCATACTCGAGCAGACGTGCTCCGGTCATTTCAAAACCAGCGGGAATGCCAATGGTGAAGTACTCGGGGTCCGAATTCATTTGCTGAAAATTGATGGCTTCGCCGCTCAACTGGTAAGCACCCGCACCCATCCATGGAATCGCCGTAGGCTCAGCTGCATTGCTCGAAACATCGCCGTCAGTTTCTTCATTGTAAGTCCAAACGGTCTCCAGCTGGAAGGTCAAGTCGGGTCCATCCCCACCGCAAATGCCGCAATCATCGGTATAGAGACACTCCAAAGCGAAGGGGTTCATGTAGTTGCAGGCAACCGTGTCCGTGCACAAATCCGCAGCGCCGCAGACGCCATCTCCATCCCCGTCCACGTTGCCGACACAATCACAGTTTCCAGCGGGAATGCCATCGCCGCCGCATGTACCGCACTCATCGAGCACGTTGCCATTGCAATCGCAGTCCCCCTCTGGAATGCCATCGCCACCGCACACCCCGCATTCGTCTGCATATAGACAGACTGCATTGGCGCCATTGTCGTAGTTGCATGCCGACAGGTCAGTGCAATTGTCTGCATCGTCACAAACCCCATCTTCATCGTTATCGGAGGTACAGTCCCCTCCACAAACGCCTATGACATCGAAGATGTAGCAGGCGGCAGAGTCAGTGGCGAGGGTGTCGTAATTGCAAGCCAGGGTATCTAAGCAACCGAGAACTTCGAGTTCATCGCAAATGCCGTCGCCATCTGTGTCGTTCAGGCAGATGCTGTCACAGTCCAAATACTGACCCGCAAATGCGCAGGAGTCTGCGGCCTGCATAAAATTGCAAGCCAACGTATCCACACAGGCGTCAGAATCATCGCAAGTGCCATCGGCATCCACGTCCACGCCGCTGCCATCGCATTGTTCGCATACGTCCGGCATCACACAACTGTCATCGTCTCCGAGGGCCGATGCGTCGTAGTTGCAAGCATTAGCATCGGTGCAGCCACAGAAATCCTGACCCACCAAGGATCCTGAAATGACCGCATTGTCTATGTCGAAATTGGTCACGGTACTCGTGGACTGAATGGACACTGAGCCATCGGAAATTGAGATGGAAGGACCGCTGATGAGACCCACAATGTTGGCATCGATGTCCAACTGTACGGTGATGGTACTCACCACAAACAAGGTGAGGCTATCAACCCCATCTGTGAGGATGCTGGTAAATTGAGCTGTGGAGGTCCTCTCTCCGGTTATGGACACAAAGTCGGAGTAGTCTTCGGACCCCAGCAGGGCTCCAGTCAAACTCCAGCTGCTGTCTGCAGCCGTGGCCTCGATTGTAGGTGGAACGCTGGTATCGGCGCCAAAGGCATTGGAATTGGTGAAGGTTCCGCCTACAAAGGCATCGCAGTCGGCAGAGAGAATATCAGCCAAAGACTGGGCCTGAGCCGAAAAGGACGATAGGCACGTTAAGGCCAAGATTAGACAAGAAATATGATATCGCATGGTGTAACGATGGGGGGTTAGATAGATTAAGGTTTGGCTATTGCTTTGATTAAGGGCATTCAGAACCCAGTGCCACGAGCATGTCGAGGAGGTCCGAAATGTTGACACCGCCGTCTCCATTGGAGTCAAAACGACAGTCTCCGGTTGGGAAGACGCAACTGCCATCGTCATATGCTGCAGTCGGATTGTAATTGTATGCTTCTGGGTAGGCGCACCCTCCTATACCTGGCTCGTCGCAAATGCCATCTCCATTGAAGTCAAACCAACACTCTCCCTCGCAGTCCTTCCAGGGCGCCGCGAACAGACAGCTCCCGTCTTCCTCGGATGCATCTGGGTCAAAATTGCACGCCGTGGAATAGGTGCAGCCTTCTTGCTCGTCTTCGTCACATACCCCGTCGCCATCCGAGTCGTTTAGGCAGTTGCCTGAACAATTCAAGTGGTCTACCCCGAACACATCGACGGGGTAAAGGCAGGAATCAGCCACCTGGTTCTCAGGATCTACCAAAGGGTCGTAATTGCAAGCATCCAATGCTGTGCAGCCCATGTACTCATTGTCGTCGCAGACCCCATCGTTGTCTGCGTCACCAAGACAGGCCCCTGTGCAGTCATAGCCGCTGTCAGCATAAATACATGAGCCGTTATTGAAAGTGGCGGATGGGCTGTAATTGCATGCTTGAGCGTCGTTGCACCCCTCCACAGAGGGCGGAATACTTATGGCAACTCCCATCACCTCTGGGCTCCCCCCATCGAGGTTCTTGAATTTGATATTGACCAACACGCTCATGCTTCCAGAACTCGCGAGCTGCGCAACCAACACCCTTCCATCTGGTCCTGAGATGGCGTCGGGCTCAGTCCCTGGTATGATGGCCAATCCGCCGCCATTTGGGTCTGACTCCTCAAAATCTCCACCTGCCTCAAATTCAGTGAAGTCCAAGCCTACGGAGAGCAGGCTTACACTTCCGTTGGCATCGCCGCCGATGGTAAACCATGAATCCATCGCAGATGTCGCAGTACTGACGGCAGGGAGGTTGGTCGCGAGCGGACCGCCATCTGGAGACTGATAAAACCCTGCTTCAGCAACGGCCATCCATGGATGTTGCTCCGTTCCAAAGATGGAAATCAGCTCGTATCCCGCGGAGTCAAACTGGGCATACACCCTGTACAGCATCTCCCCCCCTGGGCCCATGCCTACCTGCTGCTGCGTCAGTCCGATGAACCCTGCCGCCGATGTGTCTGGCTCATTGGGTTCGCTGATGCAACTCCCATCATCTTCTGTAGCCTGCGCATTGTAGTTATCTGCGGACGGATCTGTGCAACCGGCCACCTCTTCATCGTCACAGATTCCATTGTTGTTGAAATCGGCAGAGCAATCGCCCCCGCAAACTTCCAAAGCGTCCAAAGTCTGACAGCTCCCATCGTCCTCAGTGGCATCGACATCAAAATTGCAGGCCGCAACGTCTGTGCAACCGGGCGTGTTGCCTGGGATGGTTAGAACGACACCGGTGACTTCTTCTGAAGTCCCACCTTCAATCAACACACTCAGATTTGTCGACAGGTTTACTTCACCCTCAGTGGTGATCTGGGCCATTAAAACCCGGCCCAGACTGTCGGCCAAACCAAATCCTGAACCAGGAAACGACGCGACCGCCCCTCCAAATTCAGGGTCGCTTATGAGGTCCTGCCCATTTTCAAAATCCTCCCCACTCAAACCTACTATGATACTGGACCCACTGTTTCCTAAAGTCACCCAGCTGTCCCTTTGCAAAAGCGATTCATTGCCTTCTGGATAACCAAGCCCTCCTTCTGCCATTTGATAAAAAGACGTTGTGGTCTGCAGGTGTAGTGGTGATTCTGCCGTGCCAAACCAGCTGACCAAACCCTCATTGGGATTGGAAAAATTGGCATAGATCCTATATGTTGGGGGCAACGCCGCCGTCGCCGCTTCATGCACACTAAAAGACAATCCTGTAAAAGACCCTGTCGGATAGGTGCAACTGCCATCGTCAATCAACGCGTCAGGATTAAAGTTCAAAGCCAGCTCTGAGGTACACCCTTCCTGCCCAAAGGGCTGCAGGGTAACGGAAAGGCCCGTTTCGAGCACAGCAGGAAGTTCTGCTGAAGGCTTCCATTGAACATTTAATGTCAAATCCACAGGACCTGGTGACACAAATTGTCCGAGCAACACCTCTCCCCCGTTCGACTCCCCTTGTGATGAGAAAGGCAATAGAAAAAAGCCTCCTCCAAATGAATCTGAACTTGAGAATGTCCCTCCGCTTGCAAAGGCCTCCGTTGCAGCTGTCCAACCTGCGCCACCTGTGGCCTGCACATTGCTGGTTCCACTGGGAATACCAATGGTAAACCAGCTGTCTGTGTCCAAGGCATCAGCGCCTTGGAACAACAGTGCCGCATCATCAGACTGATAAAACCCTTGCACCGCACTGGCGATCAAAGGATGAGCCTCATCCGAAAAGAGACTGAGGACCGACGCACCTTCTGGAATGGCCAAAGAAACCCTGTGGACTGTCCCTTCAGCTTCGACCCTGACTACTTCTGTTTGAAGAACGGCTTGCCCAGAAACCTGAAGACAAATAGCCGTTGTTATTAAGAAGGCAAGAAGACGCGCATTGAACATGACAAGAAGGTTTGGCTGAAAGTGCGATTGAATTCAGGCAATCACCCCTTGTTTATAGATAACTCTTCGTATCAACCTTTAATGAACTCACATGTCATTATTTATGCCGCTAATTATATATGACCAATACTTCTCTGGGTTGTATTGCCGCTTAAACATTTTATTTAATCGCCTAAAATTACTCAGCTCATTAGTGCACTGGGCATTACAGACTCTCAGGGTCTTAGAAAGAGAGGCTTCCCACCTTCAGCCCCCCTTGCGGCCCGCCCCAACCCATGAAATCCAGTGCATAGAAAAGGCCGCCCGAGGGCGGCCTTTTCATCACTGAAATAGATGGAAGATCACTGCGAAACGAGCAGCTTCTTCACCACCAAGTATTGTGCACTTGAGA
>CAJQJX010000087.1 GCA_905478795.1 uncultured Flavobacteriales bacterium | reverse complement strand
GGTTGTAAGCGCCGTTGGTAAAGACCGTCGCACCTGCGGGGAGGTCGTAGTTGGCCATGTCCACCTGGAAGGTCACGGCGTACAGGCAAGAACCGTCGTCGGTTTGGGCCGCACTGTCGTAGTTCACCGCATTGTCGTCCGTGCAGCCCGGAGTGAAGGAGCAAGAGCCGTCGTCTGTCGTGACGTAGCTCACGTAGTTGTCCGCTGTGCTGTCCGTGCATCCTTGCGTGGCCCGGGTAAAGGTGAACCTCCACCAACCATTGCCGACGTGAATGTCCACGGTGAGGTTGTTGTTGTCCACACCATTCAAGGCGTAGGTAATCGATGATGCTGCATCGGCGGAATTGCTGATTTCAGCGCCATTCACCACCTTGGACAGGCCCAAGAATGCACCGAGTCCGTTCAGCGTAATCTCGCCGTTGGCCAGGGAATAGGTGGCTGCATTCGAACCGTTATGTGGCGCAACGGGAGCGTTGCAGCCTTCGGAGACGCCTTGCCACGTTTCCGTCCAAGTTTGGGTGCCCATGACGTTTTGGAAGCTGCCGTCTCCGTTGAAGACATAGAGGTCGTCTTCCAAACATCCGCGGTCTCCAGGAGCGTTGTAGGACCACCATTCGCAGCTGGCCATTCCTGATCCCACGCACATATATGTGAGGTTCCAGGCCCCTTCCACGTTGCCGCAAGAGCCGTCGTCTGCCGTGGCAGCAGGGTCGTAGTTGTCGGCAGTGGAATCCATGCAACCGAGGATGTCGGTGGTGCACACGCCGCAGCTGTTGAAGCACACGAGCCCGAGGTCCGTGGCCGCATCAAAGGTGGCCGTGCGGTTGGTGAACCCACCGTCTGTGACTGTACAGGATTCTCCTCCGGAAAACTCCTCTTGGGCAGTCCATCCGTCCACGGTGAACTTGTACTGAATGGTGCCGGGTTCCAAAGCCAAGGTTGCGCTCCAAGTTCCGTCGCCATTGTCGGTCATGGGATTGCAAGACCCGCACCAATTGTTGTAATTGCCGTTTACGAAAACCCCTCCGAAGGAGCCCTCGTATTGGGACATGTCCACTTGGAAGGTGACGTCAACGGTGGTGGGGGGTGCAGGGCAATCTGCCGTGCATTCTCCGAAGCAATATTCTATGGTGGCGGGTGCTGATAGCGGAGCCAAGTAGCGGTCGTTGTAGTTGGCCGCATCAGCACATTCTAAACCTTCCAGGTTTTCTTTCGTGTTCCAATCCCCACCGTGAGTAGGGCTGTTGAAAAAGACCCAGTTTCCAGACGTGCCTTCAGCCAGGTCAATGGTGGCGGACCAGTTGTTGTTTCCGTTGTCCGTCAAGGCATGGGCGTCGGAGCCACCCAGAAATCCGCCGCCGACATACATGCCGTTCGGTCCAACCGTGATGTTGTCCGTATTGACGGAGAAGGTCACAGCATGGAAGACACTGGGAGGAGCAGGACACGTGCCGTCTGTCGTACACTCTCCAAAGCACGTGTTGACCACATGGTTTTCGGTGATGCCGTTCAGTATGCGGTCGTTGTATTGGCCGCTGGCGCAATCCTGTCCAGAGATGTCTTCTTTGCAGCTCCAGTCTCCACAGTTGCCGTTCAAGAAGGTGTAGTTGCCGGTATAAGGAGAGGCCACCTGCTTGGTGATGGTCCAAATGTCATTTCCGGCATCGGTCATGGGGTTGTCCCCGGGTGATCCGAAGTCATTGCCACCTGCGAGAAAGACGCCGTCAACGGACACCGTCTCATTGCTCATGTTGACGTTGAAAGTCACATCGACATAAGTGATTTCGGTGGTGGTGCCAGAACCATCGTTCCAGAAGTAGATATTGTCCAAATAGACATTCCAACCGTCACCATTGGCCGATCCGTCTCCATTGAACTGGCCATCGAATTTCAATTGGAAGACATTGTCCCATGACATGCCGGTAAAGGCAGATTTGGCAAGGTCGACGCTGTTCCAAGACCCCGGGGTGAGGGGCACCTCCACCAGGATCTCGTTGGTGCCTGTGCCATTGTTGACAGGCGTGAACTTCAGCTGGCGGTCTGTGCCTTCGGCCACCCAGATGTCCATGTGGACATGGGTCATGGACGAGAGGTTGGTCGCAGTGAGTTCCGTACCCTGGTAGTTGAAGTTGGCATATTCCAGCACAGTGTTCCCCGTGCCAGGGTCAAATGCGGAGTTTACAGTGCCCGATTGGCCCCATCCAGGGTTGAAGTTGTAGGCAACGCTGGTGTAACTCGCACCATAAACGCTCACTACGTCAGCGGCATCAAGGGTGGGAGCAGCGGCATTGTCCGATGGGGAAGTTAGGAGAGGTGCAGGGGTCGACTCAAAGGTGAGTGCACTGCGATTCGGGCCGGCATCAAATAGGCTGCATGCTCCAATGTTGGGGTCCTCGCTGGAATTGGCAAAAGGAGCCTCCATGGCAGACGCCTGAAAAAGACCGGATACAAAGAGCGTGCAAAACAACAAGACCGTGCGCATGGCGCAGGAATAAGAAGAAAGTGACATCACAGGTTTTTGGTTATCAGTGTATAATATACACCGAATGTCCCATGTGAAGCCTGAGTTTGGGCCAATCTCTGTCTGCACAATTTGTGTGTGCTTGATTCGGGGCGGTTCAATCGCACGTCCTCTGCTTTTTCTGCGGTTCGACTTGCAGAAGGAAGTGGAGTTTTCCGTAAATTTGCCGTCCATTCAAAATGGAGCCCATCGGAGAGGTGCCAGAGTGGTAATGGAGCAGATTGCTAATCTGTCAACGGGAAATCGTTGCCAGGGTTCGAATCCCTGTCTCTCCGCATCAAAGCCCGACCTCAACAGGTCGGGCTTTTTCATGCCCTGATTCACCATGGACAAATTGGCAACTACAGGGGCATAAATCGCCATGATTTGAAGGGAAAGACCTTTTAAATTCGTACCCCCTGAGCGGAGGGCCAGAAGCGCCCTCGCAAGGATCGATTACGCAACTCAACCCACAACATGAACGATCATATGAACGGAGATGTGGCCAAGTGTCCCTTTATGAATGGGGAACTGAACCATGGTGCCGGCGGCGGTACACGAAACACCGATTGGTGGCCCAATCAGCTCAACCTCAGTATTCTTCGCATGCACTCTGGCATGTCCGACCCCATGGGAGAGGCGTTTGATTACGCCGAAGAATTCAAGTCCCTCGATTTGGCGGCGGTCAAGCAGGACCTCACCGACCTTATGACCGATTCCAAGGAATGGTGGCCCGCCGACTGGGGGCACTACGGTCCCTTCTTCATCCGGATGGCTTGGCACAGCGCGGGAACGTATCGCATCAGCGATGGTCGGGGCGGTGCTGGAGCAGGTATGCTCCGCTTTGCGCCTTTGAACAGCTGGCCAGACAATACCAACCTGGACAAAGCCCGCCGTTTGTTGTGGCCCATCAAGCAGAAGTACGGACGGAAGATCTCTTGGGCCGACTTGATGATCCTGACGGGCAACGTTGCCCTGGAGAGCATGGGTTTCGAAACCTTTGGCTTCGCCGGTGGACGGGCGGATGTCTGGGAGCCCGAGGAAGATGTTTACTGGGGAAGCGAAGCGGAGTGGCTGGCAGACAAGCGCTATAAAGGAGAGCGCGAGTTGGAGAACCCCTTGGCTGCGGTGCAGATGGGACTCATTTACGTGAACCCTGAGGGGCCAAATGGCAATCCGGATCCCATGGCTGCGGCCCGCGACATCCGCGAGACGTTTGGTCGCATGGCGATGAACGACGAGGAAACCGTGGCCCTGATCGCAGGGGGACACACCTTTGGCAAGACCCACGGTGCAGCCGACCCCGGCGAGTACGTTGGGGCCGAGCCTGCTGGAGCCGCCATCGCCGAGCAAGGCACAGGGTGGAAGAACACCTTTGGAACTGGAGCAGGACCCGACACCATCACCAGTGGATTGGAGGGCATCTGGACCTCTACGCCCACGCAATGGAGCAACAACTACTTCGAAAACCTCTTTGGTTTTGAGTGGGAGATGAGCAAGAGCCCGGCAGGGGCCACCCAATGGGTTCCCAAAGGCGGTGCCGCGGCAGATTTGGTGCCGGATGCGCACCACGAAGGAAAGCGTCACCAACCCACCATGTTGACCACAGACCTCAGCATGCGCGTGGATCCGGCTTACGAAAAGATTTCTCGCAGGTTCTACGAGAATCCCGATCAATTCGCCGATGCTTTTGCCCGCGCCTGGTACAAATTGACCCACCGCGATATGGGACCTGTTGAGCGCTACCTCGGTGCAGAGGTGCCTGCAGAGGTATTGATCTGGCAGGATCCAGTTCCCGCTGTGGACCATGCTCTGATTGACGGTGCTGACGCCGACAAGCTGAAGGCGGACATCATGGCCACGGGCTGCTCTGTCGCAGAACTCGCTGCAGTGGCTTGGGCCTCTGCCTCGACCTTCCGCGGCAGCGACAAGCGCGGCGGAGCCAATGGCGCCCGCATCTGTTTGGCCCCACAGAAGTACTGGGAGTCCAACAACCCCGTGCAATTGAACAAGGTGCTCGACGCCCTTTCCGGAGTGCGTGACGGCTTCAATGCCGCATCAAACGGAGGGAAGCAAATCTCCATGGCCGACATGATTGTTCTCGGTGGATGCGCTGCGGTGGAAGCCGCTGCAAAAGCTGCCGGTCATCACGTCAGCGTACCCTTTGCACCAGGACGTACCGATGCGACCGCTGAGATGACGGATGTCGAGAGCTTTGCTGTGCTCGAGCCACAGGCCGACGGTTTCCGCAACTATTTCAACGGCTCACGGGCCAATGTTACTGCGGAGGAAATCCTCATTGACAAGGCGCAACTTATGACGTTGAACGCACCTGAGATGACGGTCCTGGTCGGCGGTATGCGCGCCATGGGAGCCAATTGGGACGGCTCCAAGCACGGTGTCTTTACAGACCGAGCAGGTGCCTTAACCAACGACTACTTTGTGAACCTGCTCGACCTTGAGACAGAGTGGACCCCACTCGACAGCGGAGAACACGCCTTTGCCGGCAAGGATCGCGTCACGGGGGAGACCAAGTGGGTCGGAACCCGGGTGGACTTGATTTTTGGTTCAAATACCGAACTCCGCGCCATTGCCGAGGTGTACGGTTCCGGTGATGGAGAAGCCCGTTTTGTGGGTGATTTCGTTGCGGCTTGGGACAAGGTGATGAACCTCGACCGGTTCTAATTCCTTACCGCGAAACCTGTGCTAAAAAGACCCGCTTCGGCGGGTCTTTTTGCGTACAGAAGGATTGAAAAAGTCGATGAATTAGCAAATAACGTAGATAAATCGTAAATTAATGCGTGCGCCTGCCCACGACATACTTTGTGTTCAGTCCCCGCCTTTCTCGAGGGGTGGCTGCGGCTTTTGGCTTCGCCGTGTTGGTGGGCATGCCTTTGCGTGGCTTGTCGCAACAGTACTTGATGGGAGAAGAGGTTTCTGTCACGGCCTGTGGATTTTATTTCCTGGACGACGGCGGGGCACTTCATGATGCCTCCTCTTCAGGGGATTTGACCACCACCTTTTGTCCGGAAACACCTGGCGGCGAGCTCACGTTCTCATTCAGCACCTTCTCTTTGGCAGAAGGGGATACCCTGTTTCTCTGGGAAGGACCAGATGCGACGGGTGCTCCGACCTATGCTTTTGCAAATGACACTTTGCTGGGCAACGACATGGGCAATGGGGATGCGGTGACCAATCCTTCGGGCTGCCTGACCTGGCGGTTTTCGCCTGGGGCCGAAGGAGGGAGCAATTGGGCGGCGTTGGTGAGCTGCAGCGCACCATGTAACCGTCCGGTGGTGTCGGCGACGGTAAACATGGCAGGCACATTGCAAGACTCCCCGGTAGAAGCTTGTCTTGGTGCAGTGCTCGCCTTTGACGCCAGTGGAAGTGTCTCTGCTGCGGGCTTGGAGGGAAGCACATGGGCATGGGACTTTGGCGATGGCACCCTCTCCAACGCAGGCAGCGTGGTGGCGCATGCTTATTCCGATCCGGGTGTTTATCCCGTTCAGTTGACCTTGGTCGACAGTGCGGGTTGCAGCAGCGTCAATAGTTTGGGGTGGGCCGTTCATGTCGCTGCACCGATCAGCATTGATGTCCCGTCTTTGGGTCCGCATGTGTGCGCGGGTGGCGCGGCAGTTTTGGCCTTGGGCCCCGATGGGGTGACCACCCAGTCCGTGGCCAGTCAGCCCGTGGCCTCCTTTGGCGCGGGGGTCATGATTCCCGATTCGGTCGGTCAGGCATTTTCCTCGGAAATCACCTTCAGCGGCTTTCCCTTTGGGCAAAGCGTATCGGGCGTTGAGGACATCAGCGGTGTATTGGTCAACCTCGAGCATTCCTTCATTTTGGATCTGGCCATTGAGCTCGAGTGTCCCAATGGGAGCAGCATGATGTTGCAAGGCTGGCCGGGTGGCTTTGGCGGCTGTGTCGACGCGGGCATTCCCGTCACCGGGGACAACCCACCTGATCCGGGCATCGGTTACGATTACAGTTGGTCACCTGGTGCTTCCGAAGATTGGCAGTCGGCAGCGCTGGCCCTGTTGCCCAGCCCCACTTCGGGCTGTGCCTCGTCTACTTCGCCGCTGCCAGCTGGCACCTATGCGGCAACCGGAGATTGGTCTCAGCTCGTGGGCTGTCCAATCAATGGGACATGGACGATGAATATTTTGGATACCCAAGAGGGAGACAACGGGTTTCTGTTTGGATGGTCTGTTGATTTTGCACCAGACATCACCCCCCAGCAAACCGTTTTTGAAGCAGCGGTGGGCAGCGGATGTGACAGCATGTATTGGTCCCCAATGGAGCCTTGGGGCTTCGATATGGCAGAAATTGGTGGCTGTTCCAGCATTGTGGTAGAACCTACCGAAGCAGGGTCTTTTGGCTACGTGTTCACCGCGGTTGATGCCTTTGGTTGCTCCGCCGATACGGCCGTATTCATCACAGTGGAACCCGGGCTCGATTTTGCCATTGGGTCTAACCTGCTGGACCCACTTTCTGGCGTCGACCCCACCTTGTGTGCCGGATTGCCCCTGACCCTTGAAGCCACCGCCCTCAGTCCTGTCCCTCCCGGAACGAGTTTCAACTGGTTGTTGAACGGGGTGGGCTCAGGTCAGTTGGGGACGGTCTATGTCGATGCCGCACCCGACACTGGACAGCAAGAAATATTGTTTCAGGCCACCACGGTGGCTCCTCCACCTATTGTGGGGTTGTGCCATTTCGAATGGAGGGACACCATTGAGGTGGTGGTTCCACCAAGTGTGGACTTGTCGGTTCCAGATGTCTGCTCCAATGCGCCTGTTTTATGGGAAGCACCCGCAACGGGAGATGGCCTGGGGTGGAGCTGGTTGCTCAGCGCGGACAATGGTGACACCCTGTCCCAAGTGACTTGGGCGGAACCCATTTTGGGCACGCAACCTCCGGGGGCCTATACCCTCGAGGCCACGGTGACCGACGAGAATGGATGCGCGGACCATGCTGCGGCCACCTTCGAAGTGTTCCAGGCGCCCGATGCAGGGTTTTCGCTGGACAACGTGTGTGCTGGAGAGGTCTTGCCATTTGCGCTCAATGATTCCGTTGGATATGCCCACCCCTTGACAACCGCTTCATGGAGTTTGGTTGGCGGCGGCGCGCTCACCGATGAGGGGGGGCACTTGGGCACCTCAGTGACAGGCGGAAGTGGTCTTCCCCAAATCACCCTTGATCTGGTCACCGTCTACCCCGAAGGGATCACCTGTGCAGCGACGGAGTCTCAGTATGCCATGGTGTATTCGTTGCCTACAATGGCCATTATGGGGCCGGATTTTGCCTGCGAAGGTGAGGATGCGGCGTGGTGGGGTATGGCTTCCGTTCCTTTTCCTGGGAGCGTGGCTTCCAGCCAATGGGTGCTGGATGGCGCCATGAGCTTGACACAGTCCGGCGGTGATTCTCTCTCCCTCATTGGTCCTCCAGTTGGGGCATATGACCTCAGTCTCATGGCGGTCTCCGATCAAGGATGTGCCGCGACATATTCGGTGGACTTTGACATCGTGACCATGCCCAGTGCCGATTTTGAGTGGCCCGCCACTGTGTGCGCCGGAGAAGAGGTAGAGGTATCCACAACATGGCCCACTGGTGGCACAGCGAGCCACCTGTGGACGGCCAATGGCACGCCGATGACCGTTTCGGGTTCGACCTACCCTTCCTCGTTGACCGCCGCTGCTGGCGCCGTTGAGGTGGCGCATACGGTCACCATTGGCGGCTGCAGCGACACGGTCAC
>CAJQJX010000086.1 GCA_905478795.1 uncultured Flavobacteriales bacterium | reverse complement strand
CATTTTTGAGCCCATCGTATCCGAACCTGCGGACTCCACAGAGACAGCAGCAGAGAAGTCCGAACCTGAGGAGGTGGCCGTTGAGGACGGCCGTGCTGCAGAGGAGCTCGAACAGGAGGAGCGGGTGTCTGTGGAACCTGAACCCATGCAGGAGGTGGTTGAAGAGCCCGAGGTTGAAGAGCCTGTGTCATCTGCCCCCGCCGCAAACGCAGCGCCGACAGACGCGGAGGCCCCTTCGGAGGCAGGTGCTGGTCCGTCTTTGGCCGAGCATTTGGAACGCCAGCCCATTTCGGACTTGCGCACGGCCTTCAGTTTGGTCGAGAAATATGAATGCATCAAGATGCTGTTTGCAGACGATGCTGTCGAGTTCAACCGCGTGCTCGAAGCCTTGGAGGCGGCGGGGAATTATGAACTGGCGGTGCACTGGTTGGGACAGCAGGTCGAAGCTTCTAAGGATTGGGACCAAGAGGACCCCGTGGTCATGCGTTTCCTCGATCGTGTAGAGCGCCGATACCATTGAGATGCTGACGGTCGTTCCCACGCCAATTGGCAACCTTGGAGATTTCACGCCCCGCGCAGCGGAGGCCATAAAGGCGGCAGATATCGTCTTTGCGGAAGACACCCGAACAACGGGGTCGTTGCTTCGTTTAAACGGACTGGAGGCGCGCCTGAGGGCCTTCCATGCCCACAATGAGCACAAGGTATTGGAGCAAGTGGTCTCGGACTTGGCAGCGGGAGTCAATGCTTGCCTGTGCAGCGATGCTGGAACCCCGGCCATTAGCGACCCCGGATTCTTATTGGTGCGCGCTTGCATAGAGGCAGGTGTGGAAGTTCAATGTTTACCGGGAGCCACGGCATTTGTGCCGGCCTTGGTCGTCAGCGGGCTACCGTGTGACCGCTTCGTTTTCGAAGGCTTCCTGCCCCACAAAAAAGGCCGCCAAACCCGATTGAAAGCGCTGGCGTTGGAGCCTCGAACGACTGTTTTGTACGAATCCCCACACCGGATACCCAAGCTGCTGGTAGAATTGGCAGAGTTCTGCGGACCCGACCGCGCTTTGAGCATCAGCCGTGAGCTGTCCAAGAAGTTTGAAGAAACCGTCCGGGGCACCGTGACCGAATTACAGGCCCATTTCGAGGCCCATCCACCGAAGGGTGAGTTCGTCGTCGTCGTGGGCGGAGCAGAGGGCTGAGCGCCCTTAGAACAAGACTTTCTGAAGCTCTCCTACGCGGTTCACCCGCACGATCTCCAAACCTTTAGGAGGCTTGGGCCCTTTGGCGACAAGCCCGCTGATCACAATGCGCTTCATGCCCAATTTGGCGGCCTCCATCATGCGTTGTTCAACGCGCGCTACAGGCCGGACTTCGCCGGTCAATCCGACCTCACCACAGAGTGCGGTTTTAGGGTCAAGGGTCAGGTCGAGGGTTGAACTCAAAATCGCGGCCACAACGGCCAGGTCAATGCCAGGGTCACCCAGGCGAATGCCTCCAGCGAGGTTCAAAAAGACGTCGGAAGCCCCCAACTTGAAACCACATCGCTTTTCAAGCACGGCGAGCAACATGTTCAAACGTTTGAGCTCATAGCCCGTTGCGGAACGCTGTGGAGTGCCGTAAACAGCGCTGCTGACCAAGGCTTGAATCTCGACCATGAGAGGGCGCGCCCCTTCGATTGCCACTGCAAGGGCGGTGCCGCTGAGTCGCGAGTCCGAATTCCCGACCAGGGCACCGGAAGGGTCGGTGACGGGATGCAATCCATCGCCCCGCATTTCGAAAATGCCGATCTCCTGCGTGGATCCAAAACGGTTCTTGACGGCCCGCAGAATGCGATAGGCGTGGTGACGGTCTCCTTCAAAGGTGAGCACGACGTCTACCATATGCTCCAAGACCTTGGGGCCCGCTATGGCACCCTCTTTGGTGATGTGTCCAATCAGGACCACCGGAAGTTGCAAGGGCTTGGCCGCGAGTATGAGTTCTGCCGTGGATTCACGCACTTGGGCGACACTCCCGGGCGCACTTTCTACCCGGGGGGTGTGGAGGGTCTGAATGGAGTCGACGAACAACAGGTCCGGCCGGTGTTCTTTCACCGCCCTGACGATTCCTTCGGTAGAAGTTTCAGGCAGGATGAGCAATTCAGGTCCCAGCACGCCCAAGCGGTCAGCCCGCAAGCGCACCTGTTCAGGGCTTTCCTCTCCACTTACATAGAGCACTTTGCCCGCGGCTTTCATGGCCGTTTGAAGGCTCAACGTGGACTTTCCGATGCCGGGCTCACCGCCCAATAGGACCAAGGCACCAGGGACCAAACCACCGCCAAGAACGCGGTCGAACTCCGGTTCTCCAGTTCCAGCACGGTCGGTTTTGTGCTCCGTGTAATCCACCAAGGGGCGCGCCTCAATCACACCCGCTGCAACGGCTGCCCGCTCCATACGGGGGTTGGCAGACTCTTTGAATTCCGTAACGGTATTCCAAGCCTTACAGCTCGGACACTTACCCACCCACTGGCCCGTCACATGTCCGCAATCGCTGCAGACAAAACGGGTCCTTGTCTTGGCCACGCTTGGACCTTAACGTTGGATCATGACCGACCCACTGAAGTCTTTGCCGTTGGGCAAAGTCAGCAGGTAATAGTGCGTTCCTGAAGAGGTCTCTCTGGCGTCCCACTGGTTGTCGTAGTTGTCGCTTTGGAAGACCAGCGTACCCCAACGGTCGTAGACCATCAAGATGCTGCCGTCGTACTTCAGTAGACCTTCGATTTCAAAGGTGTCGTTCTTGCCAATGGACCCTTCAGCAGTACCCGGTGTGAAGATGTTGGGGATCTTGATTTCGCAAGCGTCAATCTGAACTTCCCATTGCTGGCTGAGTCCCGCAGGTGTGCAGGGGTTCAGGGCTGTTCCTGTGAGCACCAATGGTGAGTACCAATAGGTGGTATCCAAGATTTGTGCAGAGGTGAAGGTCACTTCGTCTTCCTGCAAAAAGTTGAGGTTGGACGGGCTGGGCGCACCAAACTGGAATTCCAACGACCAGTTCCAATCGACAGCAAAAGTGCTGTTCACCTCGAAGGTGTTGGGGATTTCTGGACAGAGGAATATGGGCGTGTTGTCAGAGGTTTGGTTGGGCACTTGTGGCCCCAGCTCGACAGGATAACCCATCCAAACGAAGGTGCTGTCTTCAAAGCTTGAGCAGCCCAATGGATCTTCAAATGTTGCCGTCAACCAATTGTCGTGGTGAGGATTGAATGTGGCTGTGTAGGTATTGCCAACGGTTCCATCTTCCCAGGTCACGGTCCAATCGTTGTCGGTCAAGGGGTCTATGAGCACGGTGTTGCCGCCTTCACAGTTCAGACTGTAGCTCGGCAGTGGGCTGGGGATGGGCACGAAGATTTCCACTTCTGCACAAGCCTCTACGGTACCACATTCATTGGAGGCTTCCACACAGTACTCACCTGCCGCATCAGCGAGGATCACAAAGTCATCTTCGTTGAGGTTGGCGTTGTCCAATGTCCACGCCACCTCCACGCCACTTCCTGGGTCGAGACCGGGGTCCAATGAAACCTCCACGCCCTCTTCGCAAACAATGACGTCTTCAAGGCTGGGGTCTGCTGACTCAGAAGTCACGATGGTAAAGGGCAGCTCAATGGTGCCGCAAGCATTGCTGACCTCAACTGAAAGGTCAAACGCGCCATTGCTGTTGAATTCATACTCCGCAAAGAACCCTTGTGCACTTTCAGCTTGTGGCCATTCCAGCGGATATACAGCCCCTTCGTAGAGGGTGTCCACTTGAAAGTTTGCGCTCTCTCCATCACACAGCAAGTAGCTCCCGTCGGCTTGAAGGTTGTCGTTGGGCCCAACGAGGTTGGCCACTGGGGTGGTACTGACCTCCATGGGGTAGCACGCATCATAGCCGCAGTTGTCATCCGTAAAACAGATTTCATAGACTCCAAACCCGCTGGTGGGCGTGAAGAAAGTGTTGAACTCGGTAGGCGCTGAGAAGAACCCAGTGCCCTCCGAAACACTCCATGTTCCGCCAACAGGGTCGACTTCACAGTTGGCGGTGGCAGAGTAAACCAGTCCGCCTGCGGCAGGCAGGTCATCAACAGGCTCGGGGTTTCCCGTGGTGCAATTGTAGACCGTAAAGCTGAAGTCGTCTACAGGGGCGTTGGCACCCGTGACAAGGACAATCTCGACAAGGTCTCCCAACGACACTTCGATATCGGTGTGGGCTGTGAACACGTCGAAACTCGTGAGGATGTAAACGGCTTCATCTCCGTCCCCATTGGTGACGGTGATTTCCAGATAGTTGTCGCCTCCCCAACCCGAGGGGTCAGAAGCGGTCATGTACACCAAGAGCGGCCCCGCATCGGGTGTGGTGTAACCACCGCTAAACTGCACACTGTACAGGCTGTCGCAAACGGGAGGAATGGTGATTTCTGGAATCACCTGTGTTACTTGCTCTACGTTAAAGACACGCTGGCCTTGACAGCCGGCGTCGTTGGTGATGAGAATGCGGTACGAACCAGGGGTTACTCCAATGGCGGTGTCACCAAGTTCAGACGCGGGCACCACAATCTCTCCTCCGGCGCCATTCCAATCCCCGTCCCACTGGTATTCAACGAACTCATCCATGTCCTCGTCACACACCGAAACAATCGCGGTATCGTCACCGCAAATCGGGTTGGGCGCGATGCATACGTCTGGCAAGAAATACAGGCTTTGGTTCACGAAAAAGTCCTGAGAAGCGACACACCCCTCGTCAATCGCAGCAGTGACGGTGAATGTTCCTCCAAAGGCATAAGTGCACTCCGGACCAGTGCAACCCAAGCTCCAGGCGTAGCTGTCGAAGTCATCGTTACACGTGATGGTGGTCTCTTGTCCAGAACAGATGTTGAGGTCCCCCTCAATGGTCAGGGTAGGAAGCTCTATGTCGATGACCTCAACCCAGTAGCTCAGGACTGTAGACGCCGCTGGAGTTCCATCATCAGTAGCCGTGATTTCCAGCAAGTAAGTGCCCACATTTTCTGTCGTTCCTGCAAGGAAAGCGTCGAGATAAGTGATGTTGTTTTCGATGTAGGTGCCGTTGTTGGTGACAGCGGGCACATTGGACAAAGAGATGCTCACCGTTTGGCCATCTTCTGGGGCTAGGAAACCAATGTTTAAGTCAAGGGTATCATTCAGACAGACGTACAAAGTGTCTGCACAACCATTTCCCGGGGTCTCGGTGGGAATGGGCGCTTGGTTTGGATCGGACCCAGAGACATTGAGACAGAAATCCTTTCCATTCAGCCAGAAACAGCCGTCTTGGTCAGCAGGACCTCCTCCGTAGGGACCATTGTAGCTGTCATCTTGAAAGTTGAAACGACCGAATTGAACGAAGTTGTCTTGGTTGTTGAGTACATCGACCCCTACAGTGGCGGGGTCAGTTCCACAGCACCCACCTGTACCGCCAACATCACCATGCGCCCACTGCATGCTTTCGTAACAAAGCTGTACGTTATTTCCGTCACCGACGGCAATGGAACCGTCTTCTGAGAACACCACCTGATAGCTAATGGTGCGGTCGTCGTGGTTGTTGTAGTACCCCACATCCACCCAGTTCACGTAGACCGCTTCGGGAGTGATGCGGTAATAAATGTCTCCAGTCAAGCGATAGTCCGCGTCCGCCCAGAAACCGGCGATGATGTTGTAGTTCGCGTCAGGTAATTCTTCTGGCGTCCAATCGATGACGGGCTCGGTAAACGAGATGAGGCCTTTCGAGTTGATGTAGAATTCGCTGTATTCAATTCCAAACAGGTTGAAGTTAAACGGCAACGAAAGGGGCCCGTGGGAGTAGTCCACGTCGATTCCAGCACCGCCTGTGAACTGTTGCATGTCAGGCGTGATCTCCGTGTAGGACTCTGAAGGCTCAATCCAACAGTCACATTCTCCTGAGCGCATCAAACGCTGCTGTTTCCGGGACTCTTTTTTGGCGAGGTATTCAGGAGTGCTTTGATGGCGCTCAATGACCGCAATCACGGCGGACTGATCGTACCCTTCCCAAGCACGGTAAACCTCCCATTCATCCCGATCCATCATCATGACGGCGAACTCAAACCCCCCATATTTACTGTAGAGGGAGGAAATTTCTACAGGCAAGGATTCCTGTGCTTCAAAAGAGGCAGGAAGGGCACAAAGAAGAAGGAGAAGAGTAAAAATTCTCATGATGTTGGTTCTCGCGGGTGCGCAATATACCCCACTCTGATGCCTTTCTTGTCAGTTCGATAACTCTGGGGGTGGGGATGTGTGCCTCTCCGCCTATTAAACGCTATATGAAGGGTGCTGGTTGCGCACCAAAAGGATGCGCTCGGTCGTACTTTAGCCATGCTCATGGAAAACACCCGAAACTTCTGCATCATCGCCCATATCGACCATGGGAAAAGCACATTGGCAGACCGTCTTCTTCAGATCACTGGGACCATAGACGAAAGGCAGCTGCAGGAGCAGACGTTGGACGACATGGACTTGGAGCGGGAACGGGGCATTACCATCAAGAGTCACGCCATTCAAATGCGATACTCTCAAGATGGTCAGGACTATTTGCTGAACCTCATCGATACCCCTGGCCACGTGGACTTCAGTTATGAGGTCAGCCGTTCCATTGCGGCATGTGAAGGGGCGTTGTTGATTGTAGATGCAACCCAAGGCATCGAGGCCCAGACCATTTCCAACCTGTATCTCGCCATTGAACATGACCTTGAGATCATCCCTGTTCTCAACAAAATGGACCTGCCCAGTGCCGATCCCGAGGAGGTGATGGACCAGATAATCGACCTCATTGGATGTGAAATCGAGGATATTTTACCAGCCAGCGGCAAAACAGGCCAAGGCGTAGAAAAAATATTAGAGGCGATTGTGGCGCGGGTCCCGGCACCCAAGGGTTTGCCTTCCGCGCCGCTACAGGCGATGGTTTTCGACTCAGTATTCAACTCCTTCCGCGGCATCATTGCCTACTACCGGGTGTTGAACGGAGAACTCAAGAAGGGCGACAGGGTGCGTTTCTTTAACACAGGCAAGGAATACACTGCCGATGAAATTGGCTGTCTTGGGATGGATTTGATGCCGCAGCAAACCGTGAAAACCGGCAATGTGGGCTACATCATTTCGGGCATCAAAAACGCGAAGGAGGTTAAGGTTGGCGACACACTCACCCTTGCCGCGAATCCTTGTCTGGAAGCTGTAAAAGGTTTTGAAGACGTCAAGCCCATGGTTTTTGCTGGCATCTATCCGGTGGATACAGAAGACTATGAGGAGCTGCGTTACAGCATGGAGAAGCTGCAGCTCAACGACGCGTCACTGGTTTTTGAGCCGGAGAGTTCAGCGGCACTTGGCTTTGGCTTCCGTTGCGGGTTCTTGGGCATGCTCCACATGGAGATTGTTCAAGAGCGTTTGGAGCGGGAGTTCAACATGACGGTGATTACGACGGTTCCTAACGTGAGCTACATCTGTCACCCCAAGAAGGGGGACACCATTGTGATCAACAACCCCTCGGAGTTGCCCGACCCCAGCAAGTTGAATCATGTGGAAGAGCCCTTCATCAAGGCGCAAGTGATCACGAAGTCAGAATATGTGGGGGCCATCATGAACTTGTGCATCGACAAGAGGGGGGTGCTCCAGAACCAAGTGTACCTGACTTCTGATCGGGTAGAGTTGTCGTTTTCTATGCCTTTGGGAGAAATCGTCTTTGACTTTTACGACAAGCTCAAGAGCGTTTCTCGTGGCTACGCCTCTTTTGACTACTTCCCAGACGAATACAAACCTTCCGAGTTGGTCAAGTTGGACATCCTCATTAACGGAGACCAGGTTGACGCCTTGTCAGCATTGGTGCACCGCACCAATGCCTTTGACCTGGGCAAGCGCATTTGCGCCAAGTTGAAGGAGCTGATTCCAAGGCAGCAGTTTATGATCGCCCTTCAAGCGGCGATCGGCGCCAAAATCATCGCGCGGGAAACCATCAAACCGGTGCGTAAGGATGTAACGGCCAAGTGCTACGGTGGTGACATCACCCGGAAGCGCAAGCTGCTCGAGAAGCAGAAGAAGGGAAAAAAGCGGATGCGTCAAGTCGGTTCTGTCGAGGTGCCTCAAGAGGCTTTCTTGGCAGTTCTCAAGCTGGACTAATCACTCCAGTTAGGCCTTTGGGGCCACGCACATTGAACGGCGTGAACCGCAATGCTGCTCAAGCAGCGCCTGCGGCGAGCTTGTTTTTGTTGGCCAACTGTCCGCAGGCGGCATCGATGTCTTCACCGCGAGAGCGTCGGACATTGACGACCATGTTGAACTTCTCCTCCAAGAAAGTACAGAAGGCATCGGTGCGTTCTGGGTCCGCTTTCTGAAAGGTTCCACCATCGATGGGGTTGTATTCGATGAGGTTCACCTTGCAGGGCACACAAGAAGCAAACCTCGCCAAGTCCCTGGCGTCTTCTATGTCGTCGTTAAAGCCCCCGAGCAGGATGTACTCAAAAGTGACGCGGCTCCCTGTCTTTTCATGGAAGTACATGAGAGCGTCTCTCAATGATGCAAGATCATTGGTTTCGTTGATCTCCATGATTTGGTTGCGCTTCTCGTCCTGCGCCGCATGAAGGCTCAGTGCGAGGTTAAAGCGCACTTCGTCATCCCCCAGCTTCCGGATCATTTTGGAGATGCCCGCCGTTGACACGGTGATGCGTTTCGGGCTCATGCCCAAGCCGGGCGTCCCTGTAATGCGTTCAACCGATTCGAGCACGTTGCGGTAGTTCAGCAGGGGCTCGCCCATGCCCATGTACACGATGTTGGTCAGGCGGTGGTGGTGATGGCGTTCAGCAAGCTCAGCGATGTGGCGCACTTGGTCCACAATCTCACCTGCTGTAAGGTTTCGCATCAGCTTCAACTTGCCTGTAGCACAAAAGGCACAGGAGAGACTACAGCCCACCTGGCTGCTGATGCAGGCCGTCATTCTGTCCTTGGCGGGGATCAACACCCCTTCCACAACCTTCCCGGTTTCGATGGGGAAAGCACATTTCACGGTGCCATCGCGGCTGACTTGCTCCTCTTCAGCGCGAATGGGCGAGAGCAGGTATTCTGAGGCGAGGGACGACCTGAATGCCTGCGGCAGATTGGTCATATCCTCGAACCGAGTGGCGCCCTTTGTCCAGAGCCATTCTGCAATCTGCTTGCCCCTGAAGGCAGGCTGCCCAAGTTGGACAGCCACAGCTTTGAGGCCCTCGATGTCGAGGGTGCGAATGTCAGTTGGAGAAGAGGCCATGTAGGTGCAAAGGTAGCGGGCCACCCATGCTTGAGACCTGTATTGCTAGAGTCAATCCTTGATTCAGGCGACAGCCGCATTGAATCCACCCTCGTTGTCGGTGGAAAGCAGCTCAGCCATGCGGCGGCGCAAATCTTCTCGTTTCCTCACGGCCAGGGCGATTTCCTTGCCATTGACCAACGTGATGGAGTTCGTGCGGTAGTTGCACTGCCGGATCTTGTTGAGGTGCACGAGTTGGCTGTTGTGGACCCGCACAAACTTGCTGTTATTGATCAAGCTCTCCACATACTTCAAGTTCTTGGACACCATCAGACGACCCCCGTCCGTTTTGTAAATGCAAGCATAACTGCCGCTGGCTTCTACGTGAAGGATTTCTGAGTGCCGGATGAAATGGCGCTGGCCAGACGTGGTGATTTCGAGTTTGCGGTGAAAGTCACCGTTCTCGTTCATTTTGATGCGATAATGCTCGCGGATGCGCTCTGCACAAGCTTGCAAATCGACAGGATCGATGGGCTTGAGTAAATAATCAAATGCTTGCCGGCGAATGGCGTCGATGGCATAATCCTGATAGGTGGTATAGAAAACCACATAGAAGTCCCGGTCATCAAAGCGGTCTATGAGATCAAGTCCCGACTCGAAGGGCATTCGAATGTCGACGAAGACGATGTGGGGCCGTCCACTTCTAATGGCATCGTAGCCAATTCGGGCATTCGGTGCTTGGTCTATAACTCGGATAAATGGACAGTGGCGTTCAAGCTGACTGTGCAGTACCTCACGAGCGGGCGCTTCATCATCAACGATGATGGCATCGAGCTGGGCATTCATTGGCGGACGATTTGGTTGTCGCATAGCAGGTGTTTCCTGCAACGCTACAAAATCAAATATACGCATTCGACCCGCTAATATGCAAATTCGCAGACGATAGAATTTAGTTTGTATCTGTAATCTACAGCGCTGCCGCGGCTTTCGCCATGTCAATTGTGCGGTAAACGTCCAGGTCTATCGCCCTCAGTTTCCCCTTGGGTCTGTAGAAGCCCGTTCGAACGGCGACCAATTCTAGTTCCGGGACGATGACGACGTATTGACCATGAAGCCCTTGCATGCTTTTAAAAGCCATTCCATCGTGTGTGCCCATCCACAATTGATAGCCGTAATGTTGGATGTCCGTCCCGTCTTTGAGGCGGCCTATAGGGGTGGTCATCCTCTGCACAAAATCGCGCTCCAGGACCGCTGTCCCATCGACCTGCCCGGAGTCCAGCAAGAGCTGGCCCAGTCGAGCAAACTCGGGCGCAGTGGTGTAGAAACAGGCGTAGTTGCGCTCGTGTCCGGCATTGTCCACCGCCCATTTTGCCTCGGTAGTCGCACCAATGGGTCCCCAGACTTTGTCGGCGAACCAGTCCCCAAATGGCACGTCGATGACTTCCAAGAGGACCTCTTGAAGAAGCAGTGTATTGCCCCCTTGGTATTTCCAAGGCACCCCTGCAGTGCCTTCGACGGTGTAATCTTGAAGTCGGTCCAGAATGTTGTCTCCGTAAGTGCACTTTGACATGAAGCCAAAGGGGTTCTTGTAGCTCTCACCGTATGGGATCGCCGACCGCATTTGCAGCACATGCTCAATGGTCAAGTCCGATGCTGGACCTTCTTTGAATCGCGGCAAATAGCGGGAGACAGGGTCCTGTACATTGAGCAGTCCTTCTTTCTCTGCCACCCCAATGGCCATTGCCGTTAAGCTTTTGGCCACTGAAAATGAGTTAGAGCGCAGGGTATCTGCCCCTGAAATGCGGTCTGACCTCCAGTCCAAAAGCAGTGAGTCTCTCAGGATGACAGCGAGGGCAGCAGTGTTCCATCGGTGGGTGGAGTCCACGACTTCATCGGGGAGTACCACTTGGCCGTATCGGCTATGCAGTGGCCAAGGGCGCGGCGTTGACGAAGCTGGAATGCTGCGCAAGGATTGGAACCGCATATCATCGATTTGCGCGGTCTTGTACCCGCGCATGTAGCACTGCCTGAGGCCCGTCCAAACATGGTCGTTGTCCGTAACGACGCTCAAGACGTAAACACCGATAACCGCTCCGATTACCCAGAAGAAAAAGCGTTTCATGGTCGTTTGGTAACTGAATCTGCTCCAAGTACGTCCAAAAGGTGCGATTGAAGTGCATCGCGCGCTTCGCTTCGGTCGACTTTTCTGCTAGACGCGCTCGCCAAGCTGGTCACGCCGCGGTCTTGAATGCCACAGGGTACAATGAGGTTGAAAAACTCCAGGTCCGTATTCAGGTTGAAGGCCAGTCCGTGCATGGTCACCCACCGGCTGCACTTCACGCCGATGGCGCAAATTTTGCGAGCAGCTGGTCCAGCCTGAGGGTCGACCCACACACCTGTAAGTCCCTCTATGCGACCGGAAGACACGCCCCAATCTGCACAGGTCCTGATGACCGCCTCTTCCAGCTGGCGCAGATACCAGCCGATGTCGGTTCGAAATTGGTCCAAGTCGAGAATGGGGTAAGCCACCAATTGACCGGGTCCATGGTAAGTAATGTCTCCGCCCCGGTTGATTTCATGGTACTCTACTCCCAAGGCTTGGAGGCGCTCAGGCGAAGCGACAACATGGTTCGCATCACCGCTTTTGCCCAGGGTCAAGACATGCGGGTGCTCCACAAACAAAAGGTGATTTTCGGGCCAAGGGTAGCCGTCATTGGTTCCAACGGGGTCTCTTTGGGTTTCGCTCAATCCCGCCCTTCGACGCGCGATTTTACGGTCCACGGACGTTTTGAGCAGGCGCTCTTGTAGATCCCAAGTAGGCTTGTAGGCCGCCTGCCCCAGGTCTTGGACGTGGACTTCAGGCCTCATGCCATTTTGGCCAATTCCCCTTTGAGGTAATCGATGTGCCGAATGTCAACGGGGTCAACACCGGTCTTCTCGGCCATCAGCAAAGACAGCCAATCTCCAAGATGAACCAAGTGCATCCAGCGTTGGAGTCGGGTAGCACCAATGGCTTGGGCTTCCTCTACTGCAGCTCCGGCTTTGGCAAAGATCTCCTTGCACAGACGCATCCTTTCGGCGGTGCGGGGGTGGTCCTCTTCGGTGTGCAGGAAGAGGGCCGCAAGGTCTTTGTTTCCACTCTCCCAGCCCACCAACTCATTGTGGTTCATTTCTGGAAAAACGTGGTGGTTGCAGAGCCGCTTGGCATTCTCGTTGAGTTGCTGGCGCCAGCGGATGAGAACGGGCTCTAAGGCGGTATCGCCGTACAACATTGGACTTTTAGTATTCAACACCTCAGCCCAACGGTCCGCCGTATCAAGGATGGAGGCGCGGTGGTGACGCAGCGCTTGAGCGCAGGCTTGCACGTCGTCCAGAACGTTCGCCGAATCTGTAGGACAGTGCCCCAAAGCAGAGAAGTGATGCAGCAGCCCTGTTACCGCCCAACCAAACTGTGAGCGGGGAGGGTGGCCTCCTGGCACGGTCAATACAGCCCAGCCATGTTGCTTGGCGAGTTCGGCGAGCTGGCCTCCTGAGGTCAGCGCCCGAATGTGCGCTCCTTTTTTGATCGCGGCTTCCAATGCGGTCAGGGTTTCCTCTGTATTCCCGCTGTAGCTGCACGCGAGCACCACCGTCTTGGGTCCAACCCATGCCGGGATGCGGTAGTCGTGACCAGATGCAATGGGCACACGTGCCGCGTCTCCCAAGAGGCCCGCCAAAAAGCGGCCGCCAATGCCGGACCCTCCCATGCCCAGTACAAGGATGTTTTCGTGGGGGGGGACGTCCTGATTCAGGGGCTGCGAAGCCATTGAAGTGGCCGCAGCAGAGAGTTGATCGGGAAAGGCCTCGATGAGTGCGCGCATGAAAGAATCGTTACTCTGCTAATTTACTTCCCGAAAGAGCCCCCGCGACAACCTAATTTCGCTGTGAATCAAGCCAACATGATCCG
>CAJQJX010000085.1 GCA_905478795.1 uncultured Flavobacteriales bacterium | reverse complement strand
TGCCGTCATCTTCGGTGGCATTCACATTGTAGTTCTGCGCCTCCGCATCGGTACAGCCAGAAATCTGGCAAGAACCGTCGTCATCAGTGGCTAGAGGATTGTAATTGTCCGCATCTGAAGAGGTACACCCTGGCACTTCGTCTTCATCACAAACACCATCTCCGTCCGTGTCGTTCAAGCAATTGCCATCACAATCCACTGTATTGTTTGGATACCCCACAGGGTACTCACAGAGGCTGTTGTCTACAATAACAGCTTGAGGGTTGTAGTTACAAGCATCTAAGTCGTCACACCCGGCGCAACTCAAGAAGTCGCATGAGCCATCATCAAAATCAGCAAGCGGATTGTAGTTGCATGCTCCAGCATCCGTGCAACCCAAGGTGACCACAGGGAAGGTCAAGGACTGGCTGGGAGCTTGAATATTCTCACCTCCAGCAGAACGGTACTGGATGTTCAATGTCAGGTCTACAACGCCGTCCGTTGTGAATTGACCGAGGAGCACTTTTCCATCTGCATCAGGAAAAGCTGCAGGCTCCAGGTTCGGCAGGATGTACCAAGTACCACCTACCGCATTGTCTACGACCAGGTCGCCACCCGCTTCAAATGGGATGAAATCCACACCGATGTAATCTACTGAGCCCGTGTTGTCCTCAGTTCCAATGGTCACCCATGAATCGTAGGGCAAATTGGGAAAAGAGGGATACAGGATGGGATTGATCGTTGTAGAAAGCGGTCCTCCTAATGGATCTTGATAAAAAGACCCCGTTGTGGTGATGGTCAGTGCTGTGTCTTGCAAACCATAGACCGCCACAACCTGAGCACCTGGATCGTCAAAGTTGGCATACACCCTGTAGGTGTCGAACCCAGTTGCTGTTGTGTTCTCGGCCACCAATTCATAAGAAAGCCCCTGATATTCAGTGATCTCTAATCCAATGGACAGCCCTGTTTCATTGAAAACGTTCAATGAAGCATCGCGCCACTGAAGGTTGCACAACATGTTCCATGAGCCCGTTGTGGTCAATTGCGCCAACAAAACCTGTCCATTGGCGTCGGGCATTGTTTGCACCTGACCTGGAGTGGCATAAACACTCCCTCCTACACCGTCATTGACATAAAAGTCTCCTCCAGCTTCAAACGATAGAGCCGCAGAGCCCCAAGCCGCACCCCCAACAGCACCTATGTTACTTGGGTATCCTGAATCGTCTTGTCCCAAGGTGATCCAAGAGTCGTAGGCGAGATTGGGGAAAGATGTATACAGTATGGGGTTGATGGCATCAGGCGTGAAATTCCCGAGTGCATCTTGATAGAAGCCTGCAGAAGACGTGATGTTTAATGCATCCGGAGCCTCTGCATACAAAGCTTGTGCGATGTCTGTGCCATCGTCAAAGTTGGCATACACCCTGTAGGTGGTACCCACAGCCGTTGATGCGACTACTTCATAAGTTAATCCCGTAAAATCCGCCTTCGCGATCATCACAGAAAAGAGCAGGAAAGCGGCGACTGACAAGCGCCGTGTGTTTATGGTATTTGGCATGGCCCGTTAAGTTAAGCCAAGCCACAACAACCTTTAGAATCTACTGAGGTGATTTTTGTCAGTGAAAAGTCTTGATTGCCCCGCGCAAAGCCTGAGTGCCAGGTGTCCAAGTCATTTCATCGGCGCCCTCGTCCAACTGCTTGGCGAGCACCTTCCCCAACTCTACCCCCCATTGATCGTAGCTGTACACGTTCCATAAAAGGCCTTCTAAAAAAATCTTGTGCTCGTGAGCAGCAATCAATGCTCCAAGTGAGTGTGCATTCAAGGCCTCTGCCAACATGAAGGTTGAGGGTCGACCTCCGGTAAAACATCGGTGTGGCGCAATGGCATCTATCTCAGATTTCTTCTTGCCCGCCCTCACCATTTCTGATGTTACCGCATCCAGACTCCTGCCCATGCAAAACGCCTCTGACTGGGCCACGGCATTGTTGAGCAAAAGCTGATGCATGTGGTCATCCGCCCCCATCGGCGTTTTGAATGCCAAAAAGTCTACAGGATGGAGTTCCGTTCCCTGGTGCAACAATTGGTGAAAAGCATGTTGCCCATTGGTGCCTGGCTCGCCCCAAACGACGGGATGCGTGGCCCAGGTCACGGGAAGACCTCCTCTTCCAACGGCCTTGCCATTGGACTCCATTTCTGCCTGCTGGAGGTATGCTGGCAGCCTGTGCAAAGGCTGCGCATAAGGCAACACCACTCTGCTGGAATGCCCCATGAAATTCACATTCCAAATTTCAATCAATGCCAGATGCAACGGGATGTTGGTGTCGGCCCCCTCCATCCTAAAGTGCTGGTCCATGGCCCTTGCGCCATGAAGTAAATCTAGAAACGCCTGACTTCCAGAACCGATCGCGATAGCAAGTCCTACGGGGCCCCAAAGCGAAAACCTCCCGCCAACCCAATTTCCAAATCCAAATACACGGTCGCTGGAAATGCCCAGTTCCGCTGCGCCTTCCACATTGGAAGTCACCGCGGCAAGATGATGACCTGCATGTTCTCCAAGACTGCCCTTGAGCCAAGCCAAAGCGCGGTGCGCATTGGCCATGGTTTCTTGGGTAGTAAAGGTCTTGGACACAATGACCAACAATGTTCTGGCTGGATCCAAATCCGCAATGGCCATGTCCAAATGGCTGGGATCGACATTGCTCACAAAACGAACCTCCATTGGAGTCTCCTCCTTCAAGCGGGTGGCGGCCAGCGCCTCATGCACCATAACAGGACCTAAATCAGATCCCCCGATGCCGATGTTGATGGCATGCGTAAAACGGCCGCCGTCAGATGCTGCATAAGCCCCAGAACGAACGTCGTCAGCAAATGAGAGGAATGCACTTCTGGTCGCCAACACTTCAGGCATGACCTCCTCGTCCCTTACCCGAAAATCATCGCCTAAACTTCCACGCAGTGCCATGTGTAGGACAGCACGGCCTTCCGTAGCGTTGATCGACTTGCCTCGAAATTGGCACTCTATGGCCTCTCGCCAACCGGCATCTTCTGCCAGCCCTTTAAGGGCAGACCAAGCATCATCATCGACGCATTGTTTTGTGAAGTCAAAACGCCACGGCAGATTATCGGGATCCAACACCCATCTGTCTACCCTGCCCTTTTCGTTTTGGAGCTGCTGCAAACCTTTGGCCTTGAGCCGATCCGCATGAGACTGAACCAACCGGCGCTCTGCAGCCTCGGCGAAGTCAAAAGGAGAGAGTCCCGATTCGTGCATGGCTAAAAATCAGTCTGCGTTTCGGCCCAAGCAGTTCAAATCATCAAATGCTTGCGCCAAGCGCTTCACAAAGGCATGCTCTCCTTCGCGCAACCACACGCGCGGGTCATACTTTTTCTTGTTGGGCTGATCGGCGCCTTCTGGGTTTCCAATTTGGGTTTGGAGATAAGGAGACCATTCTTGGACATAATCGCGTACGCCGCTCAGGTAGGCCCACTGCATGTCCGTGTCAATGTTCATTTTAACGGCTCCATATGAAATGGCCTCCCGGATTTCATCAACGCTGCTTCCTGAACCACCATGGAACACAAAATCCACAGGTCGGGGACCTGTACCGTGCTTTTCTGCGATGTGAGCCTGGCTGTTTTTGAGGATGACCGGAGTCAACTCAACATTGCCCGGCTTGTACACGCCATGAACGTTTCCAAAGGCTGCGGCCACGGTAAATTGGCTACTGACCGCCCCCAACTGCTCATAGGCATAGGCCACTTCTTCCGGTTGGGTGTAAAGGTGCTTGGCGTCCAACTCGGTGTTGTCCACACCATCCTCTTCTCCCCCGGTAACGCCCAGCTCAATCTCCAGGAACATCCCGAGCGGCGCCATGCGCTCCAAGTAGGAAACACAAGTGGCAATGTTGTCTTCGATGGGCTCTTCCGACAAATCAATCATGTGGGACGAAAACAAGGGCGACCCTGTCGCCTTGAAGTGAGCCTCACCTCTGTCTAACAGCCCATCAATCCAAGGCAACAGTTTGCGGGCGCAATGGTCGGTATGAAGGATCACAGGAACCCCGTATGCCTGAGCCATTTCATGCACATGCAAAGCGGCGCTCACGCTGCCGTGCACTGCTCCTGCCTGCTGGTCCAGCTTGAGTGACTTTCCGGCATAAAACGCCGCACCACCGTTTGACAATTGCACAATCACTGGAGAACCAACAGATGCTGCAGTTTCAAGTGTGGCATTCAGTGAGTTGGTGCCGATGATGTTGACTGCAGGGAGGGCATAACCCCGGGCTTGAGCATCATCAAAAAGGGCGGCGACTTCCTCTCCATGGAGAACGCCTGAACGGAATCGTGACATTGTTGAATCGAATTGTAGCGGCCGGCAAGTTACCCCGGAAACCCTACCATTCTATGGATATACCCTCGTCCTCACAAAAATAATATTGTCCTGACATGGGGCATAAGATCGGCGGCAACATGGCCTATTTACCGCGCACAGCACCTTCTTCTAGTGCACCCCCTAATCGATCCTCCTTAAAGGTTAACCACTGCGCAGCCAAGCCCGCTTGTTCCGCCCAGTGACTTTCGGGGTAAACCTGAATCAATTCGCTGTATGCCTTGAGTGCTCCAAGGGTATCCTTGAGGGCCGTTTCCCTGATAAATCCAACTTGAAATATCGCTTGTGGCGCCAACGCGTTTCGGGGAAAACCCTCGGCCACATCAATCCACTGTCGCACTGCAGCATCTGCGGCCCCCTTGCCCTGAAGTAGATCTGCCCTCCGCATCAAAAAAACGGGAGCCAAACTGTCTCCCCGATAACCGTTGGCAAACTCAGCATACTGACGAAGCAGCCTACTCACAACATCTTGGACTTCTTCGGACGCCCAGTCTAAATCCGCTTCCTTTTCGAGCATCTTTCTAAAGGCCTGCTCCGAGGCCTCAATCTGAGACAGACGCGCACTTTGAGAACCCGAGGTTCCATTAGGACTCTGGCAGCCTGTCCCCAATACAAGGAGACAACAACACGCTGCTGTCATAACGTGATGCATCATCGGGCGCGCTTGGATGGGTGGCGCATAGGGTAGTCTGCGGGCACCTTGCCCTTGGCGATGTCTTTCAGCTTCCCCTGAAGCATGGCCTTGCGCAAAACGGGCGCATAGTCCGGGATCATGACCCCATCGAGGTGGTCATTTTCGTGAAGAACAATCCTGGCCGCAATGCCGGACAGCGGCTCTTCCCTCAAGACCCATTGTGCATCGAAATATTCCACCTTCATAGAGACTGGACGTGTAACCACCTCCTTGACTCCAGGAATGGACAAACACCCCTCCTCCATGTCACATTCCTCCTCGCTTTCATCAAAAATCACAGGATTGATCATGACCCGCTTAAAGTCTTTGCACCCCTCATCGCCTTCATCCCCCTCTCCAAAAGGCGAACCGTCCACGACAAAAAGCCGGATGGAACGGCCTACCTGCGGCGCTGCAAGTCCCACTCCTTCGGCGCGGTACATGGTTTCCCACATGTTTTCGATGAGCTGAGCGAGGCCTTCCATCCCCTCGGTCACTTCTGCTGCCTCTTTGCGCAAGACAGGATCTCCATAAGCCACTACTGGTAGAATCATGAGGCAAATTTGCGCCATTAGGAGCACTCCTCCCGCTACCTTTGCAATATGAGTCAACCGCAACGGCCCCTCGACCGGATCGAGGACGCTATTGAAGACATCAAAAACGGAAAGGTGATCATCGTCGTGGACGATGAAGACCGCGAAAATGAAGGAGACTTCGTAGCTGCTGCCCGTTTTGCCACACCCGAAATGATCAACTTCATGGCCACCGAAGGCCGTGGATTGATTTGCGCCCCTTTGGTG